>NZ_CP043056.1:2100000-2397500 GCF_008121535.1 Dolichospermum sp. UHCC 0315A | reverse complement strand
ACAAAATAAATTGCATATTTAGGAAAGGGAATATCAAAATTGATGATGATTTAATAAAAAATATAGGTCATATTTATTTATATATTTTTAATCAATTACATAAGTCCTAATCTGACAGATAAAATTGTACTATATTAAAAAAAAATGCAAATTATACAGAGTCTTCACACTGCTATTCTAGTGACTGATTTAGAACGTTCGGAATATTTTTATAGCCAGATATTAGGATTAAATAAAGTAGAACGTCCTTTAAAATATCCCGGTGTTTGGTATCAAATTGGTAATTATCAACTTCATCTGATAGCTGCACCTACCGTACCAACTGATAAGCAACAGGAAAAATGGGGGCAAAATCCTCATATTGCTTTTTCTGTAGTTGATTTACAGGTTGCAAAGGATGAGTTAACCGCTAAAAATTATCCTTTTCAAGCTAGTGCTTCTGGTCGGGCGGCGATTTTTATTAAAGATCCAGATAGAAATATTATTGAACTTAGTCAACAATGAGATTATTCTCCATGACAAAAGTTAAAATGGATGGATTGTGAAAAGATAAATAGCAAATGTTTTGGGCTGATAAAATTGCTGCTGATGCAGTAGGCTACCAGGTAGTTAATGATTCTAAAACTCCATCAGGAAGAGTACACGTTGGATCTTTGCGAGGTGTGGTTATCCATGACGTGATTTACCGGGCTTTGAAACACGCAGGTAAACCTGTCAAGTTCTTGTATGGTGTGGATGACTATGACGCACTGGATACGGTTCCAAAATACTTAGATCAGGAAAAATTTTCTCCTTATTTGGGTTTTCCTCTGTGTAATGTGCCTTCTCCTGGTGATAATGCTAGTGATTATGCTAAATATTTCATTGGTGAATTTTTTGAGGTTTTTGAGTATTTAGGAATTAAACCAGAAACTTATTTTCTTCGAGATTTATATCGTTCTGGAAAGCTTAATTCCTATATTGACACCTTCTTAAAAAATGCCCATTTGGTGAGAGAAGCATATAAAGAAGTAAGCAAAGCTGACCGTCCAAGTAACTGGTATTCTTTTCAAGTTATTTGTGAAAATTGCGGTAAGATTGCCACAACTGTCACGACAGATTATAACGGTTCAGAAGTATTTTACACCTGCAAACCCGATGCAACTGACTATGTAAAAGGTTGTGGACATTCTGGCTGGGTTTCTCCTTTTAATGGTAATGGTAAATTACCTTGGAAGGTTGAATGGGTGGCTAAGTGGGATGTGTTGGGTGTAACTATTGAAATGGCTGGGAAGGATCATTCTCAAAAAGGTGGTTCTCGTGATGTTGCTAATGCGATTAGTCGTAAGGTTTTACAAAAGCAACCTCCTTTTCATTCTCCCTATGAATTCATTCTTGTGAATGGGACAAAGATGAGTTCTTCTAAGGGAGTTGGTTCGAGTGCAGAAGAAATTGCGGCTTTACTTCCACCGGAATTACTGCGCTTTTTAATGTTGCGAACTCAGCCAAGAACGGTAATTAATTTTGCGCCAAATTATGAAACTACTACTCGTTTATTTAGAGATTACGATACTTTAATTAACAAGTATTCTAAATCTCCTGAATTAACGGAGGAATTAATGCCGTTATTTTACGCACAGCTAGGGGATGAAGTTAAAACTTTCCAACCTTTTGATTTTAGTACGCTGATTTCTTTGTTGCAAGTTCCGCGTTTAAATATTCAGGATGAGGTTGTCCAACGTAGTCCACAGCCTTTAAATGAGTATGATCAGCAAATTATTAATCAAAGAATTGCTGCTGCACAATTGTGGTTACAAGATTATGCAGATGAGGAAGAAAAGTTAGTTCTCTATTTGGAACAAGTTCCAGACAAAGCTAATGATTTTAATGCGGAACAAGTTGCTTATTTGCAAAAATTGATGGAGAATTTGCAAAATATTCCTAATTGGGAAGCTGAGGAATTACAAACTATAATTTTCTCGACTACTAAGGAGTTAGGGATTCAACAACCAATTGCTTTTAAGGCTTTGTATCTATCTTTTTTAAATAAGGAACGTGGTCCAAAAGCTGGTGGTTTGTTGTCTTATCTGGAGAAGTCTTTTGTGATTTCCAGGTTGCAAGATATTGTGGCTTTGAATGCTGGTAAGGAAAAATTAGAAGTTTAAATTATTCTTGTTCCTTGTTCCCTGTCTCTGACAGGGAATACAGGTTATGAGGCTCTGCCTCATATTAATGTTAGCATAAGGCAGAGCCTTTTGATTGCATTCCCAGGTAGAACCTGGGAACGAGGAAAACGAGGAAACGAGGAATAACCATTAAATCCCTCGACGAAATTCTTTGATTGCTTCTAAGGGGGAAGATAACAAAAGACAACGATTCAATAAAGATAAATCTAATTTTGGCAACAATTCACTATTATTAACTTTCTCATATTCTTCTTGTCGTAAACAGTAAATTTCCAGCGTTCCATCTTCCCAAAACCAAACTTCTGGAACTTGCATTAATTTGTATTTCTTCAGTTTGATAGGACTACCACTGGTAATAACAATTTCAATACATAAGTAAGTTGGCGTTAAACAATCAACATATGTAACGAAATGTAAATTCGACAAATACCTTATAGATAGGTTATTTAAGGGTTTTTACGAAAAAAATGTATATTGATTTTATCGTGCCGACTTACTTAAATCTGGTCTATTTTTATCATTTTCTAAACAATAGGATAAATCGGCTTGATACTCAACTATACCAGGCAGAATTTGCGAATAACTACCACTGGGGAAAAATTCAATTTCCTCTATTTCAAAGTGTTTGGTTAGTAGTGCAGCCATTAAACTACTAATTGCTTCATGTGGTTTACTGATAGTCACAATTTCTAAAACTCTTTCACAATAAAATAAACGCACTCCTGGGACATTTTCAAATGCTTTTTGAATTGCTTGGAACTTTTCCCAAGTTACTCCACGACGGTAGAATCGTTGTTCTTCTTCTCCTAAATTAAGAGAATTTTCTAAAGTTTGAGTCATGATATCTCTCACTTTCCTTAGTTATTAGGTTGATGTTGTTAACTATTACAAGAAGTACATTTTTAAGGTGCGTCAGATATCAAAAATCTATTTATGGCTGGCTGAGTTATCGAATCTGACGCACCCTACAATAGGTTGGTGATTTCACCGTTTAGCTAATTCTGGAGTTTTTCCTTTTAAGCCAATCATTAATTTCAGGGCGAATATTTTAACCATGGGAACTCGCTGCATAATCCATAGACCCAAACGGCGAATTATGACTATTGGTAAGAAGTTGTTGGAAAAAACTCGATCTAATAAATCGGTGAAACCTAATATTGCGAGGTTTTCTTTTTTTCTCCAACTTTCATATTGCTTGAGAATGGAAATATTGCCAATATCTTGACGATTTTTATGTGCGGTTTGGATGATTTCGGCTAATGCGGCTGCGTCACGTATTCCTAAGTTTAAACCTTGTCCACCGACGGGATGACAATTATGGGCGGCATCACCAATTAATGCTAATCTAGGGAGAACATAGCGATCGCTCTGCATTAACTGTACCTGAAAAATAAATCTCTCTCCCAATAATTCCAATTTCCCCATTTGCTGACCATAGCGTTTAGTTAGTTCCGCTAAAAATTCCTCATCATTCAACGCACACAAAGCTTTTGCTTCTTCATGGGGTGCAGTCCAAACAATGCGACAACGGTTTCCCGGTAAAGGTAAAATGGCAAAGGGACCACTAGACCAAAATTTTTCGTAAGCGGTGTTATTGTGAGATTTTTCTGGTTTCACAAAGGCCACAATACATGATTGCCAATATTTCCAACCTTTGGTTTTAATGCCCGCAGCTTGACGAATGGGAGATTTTGAACCATCAGCAGCGACTAACAATTTACTGCGAATTATCCGATTTTCGTCGCCAATTTTGATATTAATAGTAACTATATCTCTCTCATTTTGCGTACTTACTACTTCCGCTGGACACAAGATAGTTACATTTGGACAACTTTGCACAAATTCCTGTAACGGTTCTAACAGTGCATAATGTTCCGCTACAAAACCTAACTCTGGTGTCCCTAAATCAGTAGTTTGGAAATTGACTACATCGGGATAATCAGCATCAGAGAGACGAACTCGGTTATATTTGGCAACATTGGGGAGAATTTTATCCCATAAACCAATTCCTTGGAAAATTTGTGCGGACAGCATATGTACAGCATAAGCCTGTCCTTTAGCCACTGCGGCTGATGCCACTCTAGCTTCAATAAGGAGGATATTTAAACCAGAGTCTTTCAAAGCAGCGGCTAAGGTTAAACCGACAATTCCACCACCGACTATGACCAAATCATAATCATATCCCCAGTAGGTTTCTGTGGGGGTGTGGGGAGAGGAAAGAGTGGGGGTAAGCTGGGAGAGGGACATTGTGAAGATAAATTACATAGTTTTAATTATTATTGTGACGCATAATCTGGCATTAATTCCCGCATAGCTTGGATTTCACTGCTGGTTATTTGCATAGCTGATTGATATTTCTGACTGGGTGGTGTCAAAATTAACTACATTACGGAAAGGCTTTAGTCATTAAAAAAAGATAAAATACCCCAAATACATACAAAAAGTTTGTACTTTTATAAAGTATAATGAAGAAAAAGATCAATAGATCTAGCTAAATAGGCTTATTTCTTCACCTATTGCGCCTAGATCCGGTTAAAGTTTCTTTCTAAACTAAAAAGTACCATTTTCCTGTGCCAACAACTAAGTTAGCATTCATAATCAAGGCGACGGTGTAAATTTCCCAGTTGAAGAGGCAAATAAAGGCGTGGGTCAGTATCAATCTGATGAATTGAAGCAGTATAATCCAGAAGCGTTGCCCTGGGCAAGCGCAGCTACCAATCGTTACTTTCGCTACCGTCCCTGGTTAGTATGGGGGCGACTACTGAGAATAATCTGGTCTTTTGCCGGATTTATATTCAGTCTCAAGTGGGACGACTGGCAAGACGAGGTAGAGGAAAATCAAGGGAAACGCGCTACCCAGTTGCGAACCCTACTTACCGATCTGGGTCCGACATTTATTAAAGTTGGTCAAGCCCTCTCGACTCGTCCCGACTTAATCCGCAAAGATTTCTTAGCAGAACTAATCAAGTTACAAGACCAGTTACCACCTTTTGATAATGATCTGGCATATCAGATCATTGAAACAGAATTAAATCGCTCAATTGGCGAAATCTTTCGGGAACTTTCCCCTCAACCCGTAGCAGCGGCTAGTTTGGGTCAAGTCTACCGGGGTCGCTTACTCAGTGGTGAAGAAGTGGCAGTCAAGGTACAACGCCCCAATTTACGCCCGTTACTGATAAAAGACCTGTATCTCATGCGTTGGGTTGCCAGTTGGCTTGCTCCCTGGCTACCGCTCAATCTCGGCCACGATTTAACTTTAATTGTGGACGAGTTTGGCACAAAGTTATTTGAGGAAATTGATTACATCAATGAAGGTCACAATGCGGAAAAGTTTGCCCATAATTTCCGTAATGACCCCCAGGTAAAAATTCCCAGTATTTACTGGAATTATACCAGCACTCATGTTTTAACCCTAGAATGGATTAATGGCTTTAAACTCACAGATACTCAGAATATTCAATCTGTAGGTTTAGACCCAGAAGCCATCATTCAAATAGGTGTAACTACTGGTTTACAACAACTATTAGAGCATGGTTTTTTCCATGCCGATCCTCATCCTGGGAATTTGTTCGCTATGGCCGATGGTCGCATGGCTTACATTGATTTTGGTATGATGGATCAATTAGAGGAAACCACTAAGGAGAATTTAGTTGATGCTTTAGTGCATTTGGTAAATAAGGATTACGCTGATTTAGCGGAAGATTTTGTCAAATTGGGCTTTTTGGCAGCGAACACTAATATTGCCCCTATTGTGCCGGCATTAGAAGCGGTATTAGGAAATGCTATTGGTAAAAATGTCCAAGATTTCAACTTCAAAACCATTACCGATGAGTTTTCGGAATTGATGTATGAATATCCTTTCCGTGTACCGGCAAAGTTTGCTTTAATTATTCGTTCTTTGGTGACACAAGAAGGAATTGCGCTGAGTCTGAACCCCAATTTCAAAATTGTGGAAGTTGGTTATCCCTATATCGCCCGACGATTATTAACTGGGGAATCTCCCGCATTAAGGCGACGGCTATTGAATGTGTTGTTTAAAGATGGTAAATTTCAGTGGCAAAGGTTAGAAAATCTGATTACTATTGCTCGCACTGATAGCAATTTCGATGTTTTACCAACAGCGAAGATGGGTTTGGAATTCATCCTTTCCGAAGAGGGTAAATTTCTCCGTCGTCAGTTGGTTTTAGCTATCACTGAAGATGACCGTTTGCACACAGAAGAAGTCCAAAGTCTGTGGGATTTAGTCAAGGACGATTTACCCCCAAATCGTTTACTAAATGTCGCCATTAGCCTGTTAACAGAGTTCTCTAGAGAAGGTGTAGCAGCTATTTTAGCTAAATAATCTGTTACCAAATAAAAATGAATTTTAATAACAACCAGGAGTTTTAATGTACTATTACCCTCTGCAACCACCCTACTTTTTACTATTAGTTGGTTTTCTCACGGCTTTCACTTCTGGGTTAGCTTTATCTGGAACATTGAAGGTAATTGTCCAGCAATGGCCACAGGATAAATCTCCTAAAGAAAAGACTAATACCCGTTCTTTTTATAAACAATTATTAGTACCATTTATTGGTATTACTGGTGGTTCTTGCTTATTTCTTTGTTCTGGTTTTGAGATATTTGGGTTTCCTTTAGGAATGGCTTTAAGTATCGGTTTACCTATGAGTCTGCTAACTTGTTTCTTTATTTGGCGGCAGTTGGGAGGTTTGCTAGATTATGTTAAAAGCGAAGGAATGCAGTCTTTGGATTTAGATTCTTGGTCTTAATAATATCATTTTGTCTGAATCAGGATGTCCAGGATTCAAGGATTAACAGGATAAAGAAATTAAATTCATTGTCTGAATCAGGATGTCCAGGATTAAAGGATTTACAGGATAAAGAAATTAAATTCATTGTCTGAATCAGGATGTCCATGATTCAAAGATTAACAGGATGAAGAAATTAAATTCATTGTCTGAATCAGGATTTCCAGGATTAAAGGATTTACAGGATGAAGAAAATAGGTATCTTATTACCAATCACCAATTACCAATCACCAATTACCAACTAGATAACTAGCAACTTACTATTACTGATGATAGTTTTTGAGGAGAAAAAGCTAATGCAGATAATCCGTTTACCGGTACTTTCAGATAATTATATATTTTTACTGCATGATCCAGTGCGGAATATTGCGGCTGTTGTTGATCCTGCGGAAGCACAACCAGTTTTAGAGGAACTGAGAAAACTCAAGGCTGATTTAGTAGCAATTTTTAATACCCATCATCATGGCGATCATGTGGGTGGAAATACAGGGTTGATGAAGGAATTTCCCGATGTGAAAGTTTATGGAGGTGCGGAAGATCGGGGGAGAATTCCGGGACAACAGGTGTTTTTGCAGGAAGGCGATCGCATCCATTTTAGCGATCGCACTGCTAATATATTCTTTGTACCTGGACATACTCGCGCTCATATTGCTTACTATTTCCCCCCAGCAAGTCCAGGAGAGCCTGGAGAATTGTTTTGTGGTGATACATTGTTTGCGGGAGGTTGTGGTCGTTTATTTGAAGGTACACCGGGGCAAATGGTAGATTCTTTAACTAAACTCCGGGCTTTACCTGATCATACTCGCGTCTGGTGCGCCCATGAATACACTTTAAGCAATTTGCGTTTTGCGGTGACTGTGGATGCTGAAAATGCAGATTTACAAAAGCGCTACCAAGATGTTAAAGCTCAACGGGATGGGAATGAAGCGACAGTTCCATCAATACTAGGAGTGGAAAAACTCACAAATCCTTTTTTACGTTGGGAAGAACCATCTCTACAAGCAATAGCGAAAAGTAAAGAAGGAGTCCAAACCTTTGCCCGGATTCGAGGGATGAAGGATAATTTTTAGTCAGTTGTCAGTTGTCAGTGGTTAAGAATTTTCTGGTTATCTTCTTTGTGTGTCCCTTCTCAACTCCTTTTTTCATATTTCTGACATTTGGTATTGCGATCGCTCCCCAAACTTCGCTAGAATCTTGAGGCTGTGGGTATGTTCAAAGTCGCTGAGGATCAAGCTACAATTTTGTGAGCCACTCTGATGACACCCAAATAACTAAGATTTTACCAAGAAAAGCGAAAAACAATGGCGAAACGTGTGCAATTAGTTTTAACAAAAGATGTTACCAAGCTGGGAAAACTCGGTGATTTGGTAGAAGTAGCTCCCGGTTATGCTCGTAACTACCTCATCCCCCAGAGTTTAGCCGCTCGCGCTACACCCGGTCTGCTCAAACAAGTGGAACGCCGACGCGAGAAAGAATATCAAAGACAATTAGAACTCAAACAACAAGCAACTGAGCAAAAAACAGCTTTAGAAAATATTGCTGGTTTAAAAATTGCCAAGCAAGTTGGTGAAAATGAAGCTATTTTCGGTACAGTTACTACTCAAGATGTTGCAGATGCAATTCAATCCGCAGCTAGTCTAGAAATAGATCGTCGTGGGATTACTATTCCCGATATTAGCCAATTGGGTACTTACAAAGCTGAAATTAAACTCCATTCTGAAGTAACAGCAGTAATTAACATTGAAGTCGTCTCTAACTAACGGTGACCGAAAAGACGGGACACAAGCCCCGTCCTGGAAAGACGGCTTTATGTTAAAATTTGGTCATAGTCGCCATAGGGCATTGGGAGACTTTAAACGGACATGGAGGGACGATAAGACCACTTGTGGCCTGTTCTGGCGAAGTGTCAAGTGTTTCCCCGCACCTTCAGGTGGGTGAGTATGTCAATTAATTAATCACCACAGATGATATATCTGTGGTTATCAATATTTTCCTATCGGTTTTGGATGATTAGGTAAAAATCCAAAATCGCTAAAATTTAAAATTCTATGGCTGAAGAACTAAGTTTTCAAGGTGATGGTAGTAATCGCGTCCCACCTCAAAACATCGAAGCAGAAGAAGCGATTCTAGGAGGTATTCTACTAGATCCAGAGGCAATTGGTCGAGTGAGCGATCGCCTAGTTCCCGAAGCATTTTATATTAGCGCCCATACAACCATCTATCAAGCCGCCCTGCGTCTGCATACTCAGCAAAAACCTACAGACTTACTTTCTATAACTAGTTGGTTGACAGACAATGATCTATTAACGCAAATTGGGGGCAGAAACAAACTAGCAACATTAGTAGACCGGACAGTTTCTGCCGTCAATATTGATGCCTTAGCAGGGTTAGTCATGGAAAAATACCTGCGTCGGCAATTAATTAAAGCCGGGAATGAAATTGTTCATCTTGGTTTTGAAACAGAAACAGAATTACCAATTGTTCTTGATAATGCCGAACAAAAAGTTTTTAACGTCACTCAACAAAAAACCCAATCGGGATTGGTTCATATTGGTGACACTTTAATTAATACTTTTCAAGATATTGAAACTCGTCATCAAGGTATTGCTTTACCGGGAATACCTTGTGGTTTTTATGATTTAGATGCCATGACTAGCGGTTTTCAGCGTTCTGATTTAATTATCGTTGCTGGGAGGCCGTCAATGGGAAAAACGGCCTTTTGTCTTAACCTAGCTCATAACATTGCAGCCGGTTATCAATTAGCAGTTGCGGTTTTTAGTTTAGAAATGTCCAAAGAACAGCTAGTACAAAGACTATTAGCTAGTGAAGCCGGAATTGAAAGCAGTTATTTAAGAAGTGGCCGCATTAGTCAAACCCAATGGGAACCTTTAAGCCGTGCCATTGATAAACTCTCAGACACGCCAATTTTTATTGATGATACGTCAAATATTACAGTCACACAAATGCGAAGTCAAGCGCGACGACTGCAAGCCGAACAAACTAAAGAATTGGGATTAATAGTTATTGATTACTTGCAATTAATGGAAGGTAGTAGTGATAATCGTGTCCAAGAATTATCGAGAATTACCCGTTCTTTAAAAGGTTTAGCGAGAGAATTATCTGTACCCATAATTGCCTTATCACAGTTAAGTCGCGGAGTAGAAGCAAGAACCAATAAACGCCCAATGTTATCTGATTTGAGAGAATCGGGATGTTTAGCTGGCGATAGTCTTGTTACATTAGCAGACACCGGGTTACAAGTACCAATTAAAGAATTAGTAGGTAAATCTGATTTTGCGGTTTGGGGACTGAACGAAAACACAATGAAACTAGAAAGGGCAATTGTTAGTAACGCTTTTTCTACAGGTATCAAACCAGTATTTACATTAACAACTCGATTAGGTCGAGAAATTCGTGCTACTGGTAATCATAAATTTTTAACTATTAATGGGTGGAAAAGATTAGATGAATTAAATTTGCAACAACAATTAATTGCTCTTGCTAACAGTGATATTTATTGGGATGAACTTATCTCAATAGAATTAGATGGAGAAGAAGAAGTATTTGATTTAACAGTTGATAAATTACATAACTTTATCGCTAATAATATTATTGTTCACAATTCAATTGAACAAGATGCGGATATAGTAATGATGTTATACCGCGATGAATATTATTCACCAGATACCCCAGATAGAGGAATTGCCGAAGTAATCATAGCTAAACATCGGAACGGACCAACAGGAACAATTAAACTATTATTTGATCCACAATTTACAAAGTTTAAAAATCTCGCTAAACCAAATAATAATTGGTAATATGTTAAAAAAAAATTATGTCAGTTTGATATTACTATTTATTTCTATTAATATTGGTAGTATTCAAAAAATAGCCCAAGCCCAAACACCTGTTACACCAGTTACTACTACTAAACAAATTTGTCCGGCTCAATTATCATCTGCTATTAATACTATTATCAATCATCCTCAATTTAGTCGAGTCCGTTGGGGGATTTTAGTTAAACCATTATCATCAGAAAAAATTCTTTATAGTCAAGATTCTCAAAAATATTTTATTTCTGCTTCTAATATGAAGCTATTTACTACCGCAGCAGCATTACAGAAATTGGGGGCAGATTTTCGGATTCGTACCTCTATTTATGATGAAGGTAATGGTGTTTTGCGTGTAGTGGGAAGGGGAGATCCTAGTTTCAAAAATGCTCAATTAACAATATTATCAAAACAACTATATCAACAGGGAATTCGGCAAATTAATCAGTTAATTGCTGATGATAGTTATTTTCAAGGTGAAGTAGTTAATTCCAGTTGGGAATGGGAAGATATACAGGCTGATTATGGCGCACCTGTTAATAGTCTAATTGTCAATGAAAATGCTTCTATTTTAACTTCTTTACCCCAAACTATTGGACAACCATTAAAGATTCAATGGAATGATCCTACAGAAACATATCACTGGAAAGTTGAAAATAATTCCGTCACTACTGAAGCCGATAAACCCGGTTTTGTACAAGTAAATCGTGACTTAAAAGGACAGATTATCAGAATAAACGGACAATTAGCTGTAAATTCTCAACCAGATATTACAGGTTTAGCTGTATTTGATCCAATTGCCAATTTTATCAGACAGTTTCGCCAAAATTTAGCTAAAGAGGGAATTACAGTTAAAGAAACTGTAAATAGTAATCTGAGTAAAAATGACAAAGAAATAGCCGCAGTAGAATCTCCACCTTTATCGGAATTATTACTAGAGACAAATGTGAATAGTAATAATTTATATGCTGAGGCTTTACTCAGAAGTTTAGCTATTAAGAAACCAGAAGAAAAAAATCAAAATACGGCTGATGTCGGATTACAAGTTGTCAGAGAAACTTTAACTCAATTAGGAGTTGCACCAGCAGGTTATGTCATTGTAGATGGTTCTGGTTTATCTCGGAAAAATTTAACGACTCCAGCAGCGTTGGTACAACTTTTACAAGGAATTGATAAATCACCTCAAGCAGCAGTTTTTCGGGCTTCTTTACCTATTTCTGGTGTCAAAGGTAGTCTAAAAAATCGGTTTCTTAATACTGCGGCTGCGGGAATAGTGCAAGCAAAAACAGGTTCAATGACAGGAATTTCTACTCTATCTGGATATATGAACGCACCCAATTATGAACCCTTGGTTTTTAGTATTATGGTAAATCAATCTGAACAACCGGGGAAAGTCATGAGAACAGCAATAGATGAAATTGTAGTTTTATTATCTGAATTAAAGCGGTGTTAAAATAATTGAGTTGAGTAAATGACAGGACTTACGCAAAACATCTCTCAAACCCCCATTTCTCTGTGTTCTCTGCGCCTCTGTGGTTCGTTATTCCATGACTTACTTATATCTATACTTTCGCACAAAATGACCAAAAAGATAAACTGTACAACCTGAGTTTAGGCAATACTGCCGCGTTTTCTTGCTTCTTTGGAGGAAATGCCGACATTTTTTATCCCAGCTTTAATCATTTGTCGTTCTAAAAGGGCAAAGAACCGAGTTCTATCACCACCTCTGACTACAGCCTGATTATGGGCTTCCGCAATAGCCACAGGATAACCATACCCCTTATGTACCTGTGCCAACATTAATCCTAGTGCTTGATCAAACATGATGGAATTTTCTGCCACCCAAGCGGGAACTTCAATCCGGGCAATTTCTGTCCCGACATGGACGTAACAAAAATAAATAATTTGCTCGTCATACAATTCTAAAATTCGGGCATTACTCCGCCATAATGGTCCGCGTTGTCCAGGTTGAAGTTGGCTTGTCCATAAGGTTGTGTCTCGCAATGTATCAAATTTTTTACAAGGTACGTATTCTAGTTGATTGGGACAATGGGTAATACAATCGGGGACAGGATGAGGACAAGCTAAAAAGCGTAAAAAGTTGGTGGCTTCGGTGCTACGAGAGGCACTAAGATAACCCATGAGGGGGATTTGGGCTTGTTGGAGTTTTTGCCAAGCTTCTAAAACCGGAGGTAAAATCATATCCCTGGCATCCATCGGTAACTGATCTAAAAACCAGTATATTAACGAACCATCTGTCATTGCTAAGACTGGGGCTTCTGTCCTGGTACTACAAGCCAGTTCCGCTAATACTGTAGCCTCAGAGGCTGTGCGCCGATAACCCATCCATTCATCTGTTCTAATGCCCCACTGACGCGAGATATATAAATCTTCAGGGCGATAAAATACCTCCGGTAAACTATCGAGAATCGGGTGAATATCTTGACCATAGTGTAAAACAACTCTGCCGATATTCAGTAAGTAACAATACGCAATTTCGTGATGATTGGGGGCAATTTGCGAACCATCTGTAGAAATAACAGTATGAACTTTGGGGGGAACAGGAATAGTAATACAGGTTTCGAGAGGTTCAATGGGTGTAGCATTCGCAAAAATAATCCGATTTCGCCATTCTTCTTGACGTTTAACTAACTCTTCTTGACACTCAAACGCCTTTTTTAAATATTCTTGTGCTAATTCCAACCGCTGATGACTTGCAGCCACTTCTGAATTTAAATGTTGACTGAAACCTTGCATTTGTCTCGATATTTTTGTTAAATCAAGCATATTAGTTGAGTCTATTTGTGTTGATGTAAGTAAATGCTATATAATTAGTAACTGTATGCTAATAATTGGAAAAATAGCGTCATGAAAAAATGGAAATTAACAATTACAACTCTCATATTAGGAACTATATTATATAGTCCAAAGGTGAGTGCTAAGAATTTGGCAAATATTTCCGATTTTAGAATAAAATCAGCACTGTTAGCACAATCTGATCTGAAAGAGGCTATAGTATATTTTCATCAGGGAATTAACCGTCATACATTTGGAGACATAAAAGGGGCTATTGAAGAATATAATAAGGCTTTACGGTTACATCCTAATTTTCCTGAAGTTTACTATAAAAGAGGGATATCTCGCCATAAATTGGGAGACTTGAAAGGAGCAATTTTAGATTATAATAAAGCAATCAGTCTTAATGCTAACTATCCTGGTATCTACAATCATCGCGGATTTACTCGTCATAATTTGGGAGATTTAAAAGGTGCTATTGCGGATTTTAACAAAGCATTAAGTCTTAATCCTAACTTTCCTGAAGCTTACCAGAATCGGGGTATTACTCGCAATGCTTTGGGTGATAAACAGGGAGCAATTACTGATTTAAAAACAGCAGCTAACTTATTTAAAGAACAAAAAAGAATCACTAATTATCAAGAGGTGATTGATTTAATTGAGAAAATATAGCCAAAGATCCCCGACTTCTCTAAGAAGTCGGGTATCTAGATTATAACCAAGTGGAAAAATCGTGAGCAAAATGAGAAAGTGATATTAAATGAATACGTGGATCATTTTTTCCTGCTTCCCGTTCTGGTTGAGTGTTATAACCCCAATCTGCTAGAAAAAGTTGCACATGATTTAAGTCTGATTGCTGTTGGACTAATTGTAATGTTTTTAGTCTATCTTCAACAAACCATAAACTTACATTTTGGGTATTTGCCTTCTCAATTAATTCACGCAAAGTTTCATATTTTGGGCGTTTTACTTCCTTTCCAAAAATATTTTCTGGTGGTAAATCAACTCCTTCTTGTTGTAATAATTCCTTGACAAATCGCCCTTCTTTGGTAGTAACAATATATAACTGGACTTCACTTTCAAGAGTTATTTTCAGTCTTTCTATCACACCAGGATAGAATCTATGCAGACTTAACCAACCATTTAAATCTGTCTGAATCCATTCATCTCGTAGATGATCTAATTTTGTCGAAACTGCTTTTGCTTCTAACTTATCTGCTGCTAAAATTTGGGGAGTAATACTTGTCCATGATTGCAGAATTTGATCATCATTAAAACCCTCAATTAAGGCTTTAATTAAAACAGGCATTTCCCAACCAGTTTCAATTACAGGACGTAAGCGATAGAATCTCAAAGCTAAATCATCTGGTGGTGTATCGTTAATCGGCGACCAAATTTGACAGTAGGTACGCCACGCTACCTCAAAATATTCAATTAGTCCATCGCAAACCACTCCATCAAAGTCTAAAGCCAAAATCGTGGGACTATTTGCTGTCATTGTTCTGAGGGTAAAAACTGCTTTTGTTAGCTTACCGCACCTTTATCTATGGATATGTAGCAATTATTAGTTGTAGTGAGAATTAATTACTAACTTTGTTGATATTTTCTATAATAAGATTTATTACAAAAGTTCATTCGCTCAAAAAATAAGGATTTTACTGTGATTATAGATACTAAGTTGTCAGAGGATATGGGTGAAACCATTAACCAGTTGCAAGAGGATGAGGGACTATTCCAATGGACGAAGCAGTGGTATCCAGTCGCAGTTATAGAATTTTTAGATGCGTCACGTCCTCACGCTATGCAGTTACTAGGTAAAGATATTGTTTTATGGCGAGATGGTTCTAGTAAATGGCGTTGTTTTGAAAATTTTTGTCCTCACCGACTAGCGCCTCTATCAGAAGGGCGTGTTGAACCAGATGGAACGCTGATGTGTGCGTATCATGGTTGGCGGTTTGATGCGGATGGTAAGTGTGTGAGTATACCGCAGTCCATAGATAAAGAAACTGAAGCCAAGCATTGCGCTAATTCTAAATCATGTGCGATCGCTTATCCTACTCAAGAACTGCAAGGACTTCTCTGGATATGGGCTGAATCGGGTAATCAAGCCCAAATTGAAAGTAAATTGAGAAAACCGCGTCTAGTTCCCGAACTTGAGCAAAATTCAGATAGGGTAGTTAAATTATTTTGGAATTTTCGTGATTTACCCTATGGTTGGGATTATTTCATGGAAAATGTGTCAGATCCAGCCCATGTTCCCGTTTCTCATCATGGACTTGTAGGCGATCGCTATCGAGATGCTAAATACTATGACATGATTCGACTTCGAGAAATATCTACCCAGGAGGGGTTTTCTTTTGCAATTCAACCTCCAGCGCCCAATATTCAAGAAGCGGTGCATGACTTCCAGCCACCTTGTCAAATGAGAATTGCTTCCACATTTAAAGATGGGGGACAACTAATTTTAGTCTTATATGCCACTCCAACTCGTCCGGGTTGGTGTCGTCATATAGGTTGTCAAGTATTAGTTAAAAATGAAGCAGGTAAAAAACCAGGTGGTTTAGCAATCTTTGGTTTACCAATGCCAATTTGGTTAGGTCATGTTTTAGCTTCTCTATTTTTACATCAAGATGCAGTATTTCTCCATTACCAAGAAAAGATTATCGCCCAACGTAAAAAAGGTGCATGGTTGAATGAAGTTTTTACCCCAAATCCTCAAGATAAAATGGTGATTACATTTCGCCAATGGCTAGAAAAACGCGCAGGTGGAACTATACCTTGGGCAGAAGAATGTAATTCGGAACTACCATCAGCAGAGTCAGATAAAAAGAAATTATTTGATGTTTGGACAACTCATACTCAACATTGTCAAGTTTGCCAAGATGCTTTAAAAAATATTCAGCGACTCTCTTTATCAGCTTATATAATGAGTGCTGTATGTTTGTGTTTAGCAGTGATTTTAGATGCTAGAAATATAGCCACACAAGGAGAAACAGCATCTATTTTTAGTGTTCTTCCTCCCACACAATTCTGGTTAGCAATTAGTGGAGGAATTCTATTAGCAATTCTGGGATACTTCCTGAAAAAATTCACCAATCTTTTTCACGTTTATGAATTTGAACACGCCAAAAATAATTAAGAAAATTGCTGAAAAGACAACGGCAATATAATTCATGACTAATAGAAAATCCTGATTTTTCAAATCACATAGGTAGCCTTCCCCCAGGGAAGGCACTTTTCGTTTTATCTGTGTGGATGTGATTTATAATCGCCCAGTCTAGTATTAATTGAAATATTTGCGTAAAGATACGTGATAATTGTGATTACTTATCAATAAGTCTACAAATAGGTTAGGAGTATAGAGAATGGGACTGTGGAAATTGTTGACAACCAATGTTCAGGATTTGAAATTGGGACAAGGGGTAGAAGTGGTTAAAACTGGCTCTGAAGCCGCCAAAGCCGTGTTAGACCTGGCAAAGGCTGTAAATGAGCAAAAATCAAAATTGTCCGACCTCAAGCCCTATGTAGAACAAATATCCTCGCTTTTAGATGTCCTCAATAGTCCACTTGGTCAGGTTGCTGGTGCAGTCATTCCTTTTGCACCTATTGCGTTGACTATGATTAAGTTGATTATTGACCAGACGCAAAAAGAGTTAAATTTAGAACAGTGTGTAGCACTTGTCAGCCAAGCTGCTTATTTAGAAAGCTTTCAGGCACTTCTCAAAGAACAGCCAGAATTAATAGATAAATTAAATCAATCTCCTGCTTCTGATGCAGTTGCACGACAGATTAAAAAATTGGGTGAACAGGAATTAGATGAACGGGAAGCGAAAAAAGCCATAGTTTATTTCCATGAATCCAAATTAGCAGCATCATTCAATGAAGTTTTACAACAACGTTTACAAGAAGCAGGTTTAGAAGCAGCAAAAGCCGAAATATTAACTGAACAGGTAGCACGAAAAACCGATGAATATCTGTTATCTTCACTGGTAGAAACGGGAGATAAAGTTAAGCAATTAGTACAATGGTATAGTGCTGGCGGAAAGGAACAGCTAGAGAAATACCTGAGTCTTGAAGATTATTTAGAACAGCAAATTAAACCTAAACCCGAAGAAAAGATTTTTGACGAAAAAGAAATCACCTTCCGAGATTTGTATGTTCCTTTGCAAGTGCGTCCAGTAGATGAAAAGGGTAAACCTGTTGGAGATGAGAAAGAGCAAATAGAGGAATGGGTCATAAAAATGATTAATGACTCAGATAAAAAACAGAAAGTTTTGTTTATTCAGGGTGAAGCAGGAAGGGGAAAGAGTGTCTTTAGTCGGATGTTTGCTAATAGGGTGCGGCGAGAATTACACCCCAGCTTTACACCAATTTTAATTCGCTTGCGGGATTTGCGGGTGTTAGCGAATAATCTGACGGAGACGCTGGAGAACCAACTAGAAACTTTTGATTTTGTTAGTAGTGATTCTGGTTGGTTGACGGATAAAAAAACTCGATTTTTATTTTTGTTAGATGGGTTTGATGAACTTTTGTTAGAAGGACGAGCAACCGGAGGACTACAAGAATTTTTACAGCAAGTAGAGAGTTTTCAAAATAATAGCCATCATCGGTTTTTGGTCACAGGTCGCCCTTTGGCATTGCAAGGAATTGAGCGTTTAATTGCACAAACCAAATGCTTAAAGAGAGTTGAACTTCAGCCAATGGATAATGCAATTAGGGAAACATGGCTGAATAAATGGGAAACTAAAGTTGGTACGCAGGAAACAACTGAATTTCAGGAATTTTTACAAGCTTGTCCAGAAGAAATTAAAGACAACCTAGCGCGAGAACCCTTACTGCTTTATCTCTTAGCAAGAACGCACCGAGAAAAACATTTTAATGCTCAGATGTTTGCAGGTGCGGAAGGGATTAAAGCCAAAATTCGCATTTATGATGAGTCAATTAAATGGGTGTTGAAAAAACAGCGTGAGGATCTAAACCAGGATTTGACTGGACTAGAAAGCGAATATTTGCGAGAGTTTTTAACAGAGGTGGCTTTGTGTGTGGTGCAGTCTGGTAATGAATCTGCCAACATCAAAATGTTAGAGGTAAGAATTAAAGATACGAGTGACCGAATGACTAAATTAATTCAGCAAGCTAGAGAGCAAAATTCTCTGGAAAAAGTTAAAGATGAAAAGGTTCTGAATAATTTATTGACGGCTTTTTACATTAAGCCTGCGTCTGGGAAACAAGATGGTTCAATGGAGTTCGTTCATAAAAGTTTCGGCGAATTTTTATTTGCAGAACGATTGGTAAACAGTTTTTGTGATTGGACAGATCAAGTCACCAAGCGTAACCGTCAAGAAGACTCAGTTTCAAAAGAGGTGATGGATAAGCAAGTTTATGATTTGTTGGGTTATGGAAATTTAACGCCGGAAATTGTTGAATATTTAATGGGGTTATTAGCGGAAAAATCAGAGTTTGATAACCAATGCTATGTAAAACTGTTCCGACGATTGGAGGATTTTTACCTGCGTTGGTGTGATGGAGAATTTATTGATGCACCTCCAGAAACAGAAATCTTACCTCTGTTTAAAAAAGAGCAATTGAAGAAACTATTACCGGAGCGAGAAAAACATTTGGGACTGCGACAGGTGGATGTGTATACAGGACTGAATGTGTTGATTGTGCTGTTGGAGTTGCATCGTTACGCTAAATCAAAGGATGATTTGAAAGATAAGATCAACTTTTATCCCTGTGGTCAGCTAGATAAAAAAGTTGATTTTGACAACAACCGCTTACTTTGCATTATTGGCTATAGTCAGTGCCTGGGGGCTTATACCTATAACCAAATCCTGAAATTCTTTCTCAGCGGTGCCAACCTCAGGGGTGCCGACCTCAGCGGTGCCGACCTCAGCGGTGCCGACCTCAGGGGTGCCGACCTCAGCGGTGCCTACCTCAGCGGTGCCTACCTCAGGGGTGCCGACCTCAGCGGTGCCGACCTCACCCGTGCCGACCTCAGCGATGCCGACCTCAGTGGTGCCGACCTCAGTGGTGCCGACCTCAGTGGTGCCAACCTCAGGGGTGCCGACCTCAGCGGTGCCTACCTCAGGGGTGCCGACCTCAGCGATGCCGACCTCAGTGGTGCCGACCTCAGTGGTGCCGACCTCAGTGGTGCCAACCTCAGTGGTGCCGACCTCAGTGGTGCCAACCTCAGTGGTGCCGACCTCAGTGGTGCCAACCTTCAAGAAATTAAATGGATTTATAGTATAGGGTGGATAAATGCTAGAGGTTTAGATCGAGCAATTAATATTCCTTCAGAGTTGGTACAATGTAATTAAGATTAACTCTAATTTCACATTTTAAACTCTTTAAACTTTATTTCTGGCGATTGAATCGCCAGACTTTCTATTTCCTATTCACACTAGGAATCAAAATTCCATGTCGAGGACTAAACAACAAAGCCAATGTAAATAAACCCGAAACCACTAACACAATCGCCGGACCAGAAGGTAAATTATAAAAGTAACTGAGATACATTCCACTAATACTAGAAATCACCCCAATTACCGCTCCTAAAATCATCACTTCATGTAAACGTTTCACCAATAAATAAGCAGTTGCACCAGGAGTAATTAAAAGTGATAATACTAAAATTACGCCCACAGCTTTCATACTGGCAACAATTGTTAAAGCAATTAACAACATTAAACCAAAGTTTAAACGATTAACTGGTAAACCCGCAGCTTGTGCGCCCAAAGGATCAAAGGTGTAAAATAACAGTTCTTTATATAATAGAAAAACTACTATTAAAACAATAGCTGCAATAATAGCTGTGTCTCTTACTTCGTCCCCGGTTACGCCCAAAATATTGCCAAAAAGAAAGTGATTCAAATCAATTTTATTATCTTTTTGAATAACTGTAATTAAGGTGACACCAAGGGCAAAAAAGGCAGAAAAAACTATGCCCATAGCGGCATCTTCTTTGATAGGAGATCGGGTTTTAATAACAGCTATAGCCATCGTACTCAAAACACCAGCAATAAACGCCCCTACAAAGATATTAGCACCGATCATGAAGGCTATAGCAAGCCCTGGTAAGACTGAATGGCTAATAGCATCTCCCAGTAATGCGAGGCGTTGTACCATTAAATAACTACCGACAATGGCACACAATAAGCCTACTAATATGGCGATGATTAAGGAACGCTGCATGAAGCCATATTGCAACGGTTCTATTAGTGCTTGAAGCATAGATGAAAATGAACCACGAAGGAGCGATAGCGAAGCGTCTCGTTAGAGATAGTAAGCGAAGGAAGAGAGGAAGAAAATACCAATTTTATGTGATGCTGCACAGAATTATAAAACACGACGATTCAGTTAAGCCTAAAAATCTTTTTTAAAACGAACCACAGAGGCACAGAGGACACAGAGACAAGAGAGGAACAAATTCTTAACTGAACTGTATTGAATTATAAAATCAATTAATTCATCCGCGTTTATCTGCGTTTATCTGCGTTCAATTATTCTTGATTTTTTATTCTATGCACCTTCATTTTAATTTGGTATTAGCCGTTATTATGCTGCGTCGGAAAAGTACATAACTTTGCCACTATAAGCTCGATATAAGTTTTCTTCTGTTAAGACTTGTTGGCGTGAACCTGTGGCAATTAATTCACAATTAAGTAAGATTAAATCATCAAAATGGGTGATTGATTCACCTAAATCATGATTAACTACTAAGACGATTTTATTATTTTTTGCTAGTTCTTGAAAGACTTCAAATATGATAGCTTGGGTTTTTTGATCTATCCCTACAAATGGTTCATCAAAACAGAAAATTTCTGCTTCTTGAGTTAAAGCCCTAGCTAAAAATACCCGTTGTTGTTGTCCTCCTGAAAGTTCACCAATGGGACGATTTTTTAATTCTCCTATTCCGACTCGTTCTAATGCTTGTTTGGCGATTTGGCGGCTAACTGTGGAAAAACTCCGTAACCATCCTGTTTTTTTGACACGCCCCATCATCACTACATCCCACACGGTTGCGGGATAATTCCAGTCAATTTGGCTACGTTGTGGTACATAAGCAACTTTTTCTAGTTGCTGCATTACAGGCTTATTTGCGTATAAAACTTGACCGCTACTCATGGGAACTAATCCCAAAATGGCTTTCATTAATGTACTTTTACCAGCCCCATTTGGTCCAAAAATGCCTGTGATTCTTCCTGGCTTAATTGTGCAATTAACGTCTCTCAATGCTTCTTGTGTGCGGTAATGTACGCCTATATTAGTGATGTTAATTGCTGTTGAGGAATTCATGTCAATGGATTTAATAACTTGTGTAGGTATATCTACTTGATTTTTGGGAGATAGGCTAAATTTTCGGTAAAAAGAAACGTTTTGCATAACCCTAGTTAAAATACTTATTTTTCGAGCTTACCATAAAAATGAGAGAAATATGAGAATATCTATAATTAGAAGTAATCACTGAGATAAATGAAACTAATGCTGAATACAATGTATGACTTATTACTGAAACCCCTCTCCAAACCTCTCCCCTGTGAGGAGAGAAGCTTTTGTTCTTACTCCCCTTCCCTCGCAGGGAAGGGGTTGGGGGTTAGGTTCTCTTTACTTAATCCCCTTTGTCTAGGAATTTTCCTATCTTTGGCTTTAATGGGTTGTACTCCCAACTCCCAACCCCAGGGAAATACTCAGCCACAGGTTGTAGCAACAAGTACCATTATTGCTGATTTAGCTGAAGAAATTGGCGGAGAAGAAGTACAAATTACGGGAATTCTCAAACCAGGTGCGGACCCTCATGTTTACGAACCTGTACCCGCAGATAGTCGAGTTTTGGAAAAAGCTAATTTGATTTTGTACAACGGTTACAATTTAGAACCGGGACTTATTAAGTTAATGAATGCGACTGGAGGGAAAGCGAAAAAAATAGCTGTGGGAGAAGTTGTTAAATCTTTGAAATTAGATAAAGGTAAAGGGCAAATTATCCCAGATCCTCATGTTTGGGGCAGTGCAAAAAATGTTATATCTATGGTGAAAGCAATTCGAGATAGTTTAATTGAATTGTCACCAGAAGATCAAGAAAAATTTACTCAAAATGCCGAAAGGCTAACTGATGAATTACAACAATTACATCTTTGGATCATTCAAGAAATTCAAACTATTCCCGCAGATAAAAGGAAACTCATCACTACCCATGATGCTTTTCAATATTACGGAAATGCTTATAAAATAGCGATCGCTGGAACTTTAATTGGCATTAGTACGGAGGAACAACCAAGCGCCCAAACTGTAAAAAAGTTAGTTGAATCAGTTAAAAAAATAGGTGTTCCCGCTATTTTTGCCGAAACGACAATTAACCCAGCTTTAATTAAAACAGTAGCCGAAGAAGCCGGAGTAAAATTAGCACCAACTCCACTTTTTTCTGATTCTATTGGGGCAAAGGGTAGTAATGGTGATACTTATATAAAAATGATGGCAGCAAATACCCGCGCTATTGTTGAAGCATTGGGGGGAAAATATACGCCATTTCCATTAAAGAGTCAAAAATAAGGATTAGATCCCCGACTTCTCTAAGAAGTCGGGGATCTGATTGATTAATTAACAAACTTGTTGACGAGTTGCTTCTGTGTCTATGGGTTTAATCAGAAATAGCTTGAACATATACCAAAAAATCATTAGAGTTAAGGGAATTTTTTGGATAAATTTCGCAATTTTCCAATCATTGATTTGATTGAGATCAATTATTTTCTGATTATAGACAGCACATTGTTCTAAATACCAGAAAAAATAGGGATGATTGGTATTTAAAATAATTGGAAATGCTTTAGCTGCGGTTTTGTTAGTTTCTTCAACTACTTGAGTATTGTATTGACGAGGATGAATCCCTAATATTTCATAGAAATTACCTCTTTCAAATACTGTCATAGTGTGGGTAGCAAACACAGTTATCAAGAAAAACCGCACCCATAAGCGAGATCTCCAATTATTCCATAATTGGGGTTGAGAACGTAACAAAGCTTTGAAAAAATCACCGTGTCTATTCTCGTCTTGACACCAGCTTTCAAACTTCCGAAATAGGGGATAAAACTGGTATTCGGGATTTTTTTCCATGTGACGAAATACTAAAATATAACGCCAATAACCTATTTTTTCTGATAGGTAAACTGTGTAAATAACCCACTCAATTGGGAAAAATGTATAGGTACGATTTTTAGTGAGATAACTCAAGTCAAGAGAAAGGTTAAAATCTGCCATTGACTTATTC
Source organism: Dolichospermum sp. UHCC 0315A (assembly GCF_008121535.1). Classification (GTDB taxonomy): domain Bacteria; phylum Cyanobacteriota; class Cyanobacteriia; order Cyanobacteriales; family Nostocaceae; genus Dolichospermum; species Dolichospermum lemmermannii. The sequence goes on along the minus strand of NZ_CP043056.1, from coordinate 2,373,637 downwards.
AGAAATCCCGCATGACGGGCTTCATCTCGCGCTAAATAAGCAAATGCTTCTGATAGTAAAGCGTTACTGTCTTTAAGACGACGAGATAATTCTTTAAACAGTAAAAACCCGGAAAATTCTGAAGTACAAGAACGTTCTAAAAAGTCAATGAAAGCCAGTCGTTTTTCACCAACAATGTGATCCCAACCTTGCTTAAATTCATCATCGCGCACAAAGTGATGACGGTTATAATCAGCCTTGAGTTCGTCAATTACAGACCTTAATTCCGTTTCATACCCAGAAATATCCATTTTTGCCACTGTGTCAAAATCAGTGGTATAAAAACGGGGTGTTAATAATGTTTCTTGAACTGGTGCTTTTACACCTGATTTCGATAAATCAAGTGGGGGTTTATCGAACGATTTAACCATAAGTAGTCCCTTTACCATTGTCTGCCTTAAAATTATATAAGCATAAATATTTGTTATTAGTCATCAGTTAAATTATTGAAACTAATTCTTACAAAAATACTGAATTATCTTTAATTCTCCCATAGTTTAAATACCTATTTACTAAACAAATGTATTTATGAAACCATAAATAAATATGAATACTCTTATAGTTATACAAAGAATAATAGTTAAATGATTTCAGGAGCAGTAAAACTAGCCGAAATCTGCATCGGTAGTAATTTGTGCTGGAGAAATTATTCTCAAAACCCTATTCCCATAGAATAGCAATTTTTCTGTGATCATAACGACGGTGAACTGATAAACAAGTCGTTGAAATTGGCAAACCCTGACACGTAAAGAAGAAGGAAATAAGAATGAGTAATGATTTGGCAATGAAACTGCGTGTAGGAACTCAACAAGCACATACAGATTCAGAAAATCTGGGTTTCATGAAATGTTTTGTCAAAGGAGTTGTAGATAGAGATTGTTTTATTCAGTTGTTGAGGAATTTCTATTTTGTTTACAGTGAACTAGAAACAGCAATTGAGAAACATAAACAGCATCCTGTCATTAATTTGATCTATTTTCCCGAACTAAATCGCCAATCTTCCCTAGAACAAGATATGTTATTTTACTATGGGAATCAATGGCACAAACGCATCACCCCTTCACCCGCTGCTCAAGCTTATATTGCGCGTATCCAACAAATTTCTACTCATGAACCTGCACTATTGTTAGCTCATTCCTATACTCGTTATTTGGGTGATCTTTCTGGTGGGCAAATGCTACAAAAAATTGCTCAATCAGCCTTAAAACTGTCTGGATATGAAGGAACTTCGTTTTACAACTTTCAGCAAATTCCAGACAAGCAGGCTTTCAAAGAAAAGTATCGTCAAGCATTAGATAAACTATCTATTGACGATAAAACCACTGACAAAATTGTGGCAGAAGCTAACCATGCTTTCAAGCTAAATATGCAGATACTTAAAGAGTTGGAAAGTATTTTAATCCAAGCCCTGGGTAGAGCTACTTACAACGAATTAACTTGAGTCTCTGCATCATTTACAAAAATATAATTCATCACCCAATTAATTTTGACAATGATGAATTATATAAAAATCCTAAACAAGATGCAAACATCTATTTATTCTCTTCCTCTGTGTTCTCTGTGCCTCTGTGGTTCGTTAAGAATAATACTAACCACAAAACAAATAGGATAAAAATATTCTATTTGCTAATAGCTAAATCCTAAATTACAACATTAAATTGGGAAAATTAATTGTGATTATTCCCAACTAGTAAGGGCGAAGCATTCGGATTGAAAATTAATGGTTTTAGCGATAGTTTATCGGCCGAATGCTTCGCCCCTACAAGGACATATACCCACATTCATTGGAGGCTATAATGGTTTTTCTATTACCTGGTGTTAAGTTTGATTTTGATCTAATTCAAAAGTATGATACTCGCGCTCCTCGATATACGAGTTATCCCCCAGCAACGGAATTAAGTGAAAATTTCACTGCAAGAGATTTCCAATCTGCAATTACCGCTTCCAATCAAAGACAAACTCCTCTATCCCTATATTTCCATATTCCTTTTTGCCAAAGTGCTTGTTATTTCTGCGGTTGCAATACCGTGATTACCAATAATAAGAAAATGGCTATTCCATATCTAGAACATTTGGAACAGGAAATCAAAAATACCTCAGATTTAATTGACAAAGATAGAAAAGTCCTTCAGATTCATTGGGGTGGAGGTACACCGAATTATTTAGAACTTGATCAAGTAGAATTTCTATGGAAAAATATTACCCGTAATTTCCAAATTGCTTCAGATGCAGAAGTATCCATTGAAATTAATCCCCGCTATGTGACTAGAGACTATATCTTATTTTTGCGAGATATTGGCTTTAATCGCATTAGTTTTGGGATTCAAGATTTTAACCCAGAAGTACAAACAGCGGTGAATCGGATTCAACCAGAAGCACTACTTTTTGATGTGATGAGTTGGATTAAGGAGGCTAAATTTGATAGTGTCAATGTAGATTTAATTTATGGTCTACCTTATCAAACTCTTGACACTTTTCGGGAAACATTACACAAGACAATGGCATTGGATGCTGATAGAATTGTCGTGTTTAATTTTGCCTATGTTCCTTGGATTAAACCTGTACAAAAAATGATTCCCCAAGCCGCATTACCGGGAGCAGAAGAAAAGTTAGATATTCTCAAAATGACGATTGAGGAATTAACTAATAATGAGTATCTGTTTATTGGGATGGATCATTTTGCTAAAAATAACAATGAATTAGCGATCGCTCAACGTCATGGTACACTAAAACGTAATTTCCAAGGTTATACTACCCACGCGGAAACGGAATTGTTTGGTTTCGGTGCCACATCTATTAGTATGTTAGAAGATGCCTATGCTCAAAACCACAAGGAATTAAAGGATTATTACAAAGCAGTTGCAGCAGGTGTAATTCCTACCAGTAAAGGCATTAAACTCACTCAAGATGACATTATTAGACGGGATGTAATTATGTCAATAATGTCTCACTTTCAGTTAAATAAGTCAGAGATTGAGCAGAAATATCATATCAATTTTGATAAATATTTTGGCTATGAACTCAAAGAATTAGCACCACTACAAGCGGATGGATTAGTAAATGTATTAGCAGACGAAATCCATATTACTGATATTGGTAGATTGCTAGTTAGAAATATTGCAGTTGTTTTCGATACTCATACAAGAACTAGAGAGACAAAATTCTCTCGTTCTATTTAATTAGCATTGGTATGTAGTGATGATTTATGAAAAGAACAAAACTACATACCTTTTGATTTATACAGTTTATGTCATTAGGTAGAAATAAATAATATTAAGCTTTGATAAATTTGACATAACCTAAGTCAATTTTTTGAGGCAATCAATGAATATTATTACTTGGATAATTTTGGGACTATTAGCTGGTGTAATTGCCAAATCAATCTATCCTGGTTATCAAGGTGGGGGGATGATATCCACCATGATCTTAGGTATTGTTGGTGCTTTTATCGGTGGTACTTTATTTACTCTTCTCCGCACAGGGACTTTACAACTAACATCGGCATCTTTAAGTATTCCTGGGGTAATAGTGGCAGTTCTTGGGGCAATTATTGCCATTTATTTGTGGGGATTATTCCAAAGAGGCAGCAGGGCATAACTTACTAATAGTTAGCTATTGATATAGCATTAATTAAAGTCATTTTCATTAATTTACGTAGGTTGGGTTGACGCAAGGAAACCCAACATTGTTACATTATCAAAACTTTGGTTGCGATGCAGCTTAACCCAACCTACATTTTAAATTGTTTCTGGGTCAATATTTAGTTCTCGCAACTTTGCTGCTAAACGTTCTGCGGTTTCTTCAGGGGTAAAAACTAGCTTTCCTTCTGGTGTAAAATACCGTAATAAACCCTCATAAATTCCCAAATATAAACCTAGCTGACGACTCCATAAATGTCCTTTTTCATTTGAAAAGGAGAATTATTTGTCTCAGATGTAGTTCTGTTTCCACGGGAGGTTCATTACTATATAAATCACTGGGAGGAAAAATTATATCTTGAGAGATGTTTTCTTGACATTCTAATTCTTGAGTAATCATCATAATATGATACCAAGTAGTTATTTGTTGATTATAGCATTAATTTTTATCATCAGGATTTAGAGGATTTAAAGATTAACAAGATGTTCTATTTATTCATCCTGAACATCCTCAAATCCTGGATATCCTGATTCTGACAATTTCCAAAATTTCCTAACCATCAAAAATCATTCATCCTGAACATCCTCAAATCCTGGACATCCTGATTCTGACAATTTCATTTTTCTACAGACTTCGCTATTACCCCTAATTGTAAACCTAGAGGAAAACTCCCTTCTTCCTTGATGCGTTTAATTTCCGCAGCAGTAATTGGCAAATTTAACCTTTGTGCTAATGCTTGGACAATATCCCCTCTATCAATGACACCAGCAACAGCATCCGCAGGAGAAAGAACAGTAATCTGAGGTAATTGTTCAGTTTCTAATTTCTTAATTACCTCTGCTAAAGAAGTAGATTCAACAACAGTAGGAATTGTATTTAGGGGATGAACAATAGTTTGTAAAGTTTGGGTTTCCCATTCACTTCTTTGGGTAGTTCGCAAATCATTAATATTAACTAAACCGCGATAACGACCATCAGCAGCCGCAAAATAAACTTCTGGTGTAGTGGTTTCTAAAAGATAAGAATCAGCGAATTCTCGCAATGTTTGATTAGCATCAACTACCCGAAAATTACGAGTCATGCCATCAGATACTACTAACTTTAGTAAAGTTTCTTGTAATGTAGTTACCCGGTCATAACTGTTAGCATTACGAACCGCAAACCAACCGATCAAAACAATCCATAAACCCGTGATAAATTCTCTGGTGAAGAAATCAATGGCAAATCCCAAAGCGATCGCACTATAACCTAAAATTTGTCCGGCTTTTGCTGCCCAGTGTACAGCTTTAAAGCGATCGCCTGTAATTTTCCACAAAGCCGCTTTTAACACCTGTCCCCCGTCCAAAGGTAAACCAGGAATTAAATTAAATAAAGCCACAACTAAGTTAATTCTTGATAAATCTCCCATCATTTCATGCAAAGGATTACTATCAGGAATTACACTCGCTATTAGACGCAGTAAGAAAAATAGGATAACACTTACCGCAGGTCCAGCGATCGCTACTTGAAAAGCTTTACCAGGAGTTTTTGATTCCTCCTCGATGGCCGCAACTCCCCCAAACAAAAACAAAGTAATAGAATTCACCTTAATTCCTTGGGACTGTGCCACCAAGCTATGTCCCAACTCATGCAGTAGCACCGAAGCAAATAACAACAGTGCCATAATCAAACCAGCACTCCAACCCGCGACAGTCCCCCATTGTTGGTAAGCAAATCCAAAATTCAGAGTAGTTAACCCCAAAATTACAAACCATAAGGGGTCTAAAAATAAAGGAATGCCAAATAAAGAACCTATTTGCCAATTAGTTTGCATAACATCAATTTATCTAGTTTTTCAATACCTTCAACAAAATCCTGAACCCCATTAATATCCTAACGATTTTATTGGTTTTCGGATCTATATTTGCACAGAATCATAAAATCCATTAGACCTCTGGTGAAAATGAATGTAGAGACGTTCTATAGAACGTCTCTACAAGGGTTTCAAACCACGCACATTTAATTACCGGAGATGTCTATTAATTCATCCGTCTTTATCTGCGTTTATCTGCGTTTATCTGCGGTCAATTATTCTGACAATTTAATTCCTCAAAAACCAAAAATTGTGAAATAATTATTCAATCTTAAATAAAACAGACGAGTCAATATTTTCTAAGCTAAAAAAAGCTGAACAACTTCTAATTACTGCCATAGAATTACCAAATATTTGCGTCCAAAATCTTAATATAATAAAATACAAAGGTGTTTGCTGCGGTTCTTTTTCAGCTAGTCCTTAATTATGAGACAGATCAGTAAATCTAAAAAAAATGCTAATTGCTACCAATAGGATCAATAAAAATTTAACTGGAAAATATTTACTATTCAATTTTGATTTAAACTTAATTATGTCAACCAGCAAAGTGGTTAGGACATTAGCGGTAAGTAATTTGATTTTTACCTACCGCTGAATTTTTACTCTCTATAGCAAGAGAGGATGAAATCGAACTTACAAGCGACCAATATTAGTCAGTCCTAACACAATACCAATACCAATCACATGACCAAAAGCCATTGCCCCAATGAATCCTGGTACACTCACAGGTAATACAGGCATCCTTGGTCCGACTTTAGCAGATTTGAGTGCAAAAGTGAATAAAAGTACAACTGCGCTGCTGGCGCTGATAATGATACCGACTGTAGGACTCCACACTGGTGTAACAGGAACGGATGCTGCGGCTAATAAAACTGATAACATGAAAGTGTGTTCTCCTGATTGAAAAAATGAATATAATCCTACCGAATTATAAAATTACTAAGGACAAAGCAAAAGTTTTTAACTTGAATTAAGATACTTTTGTGATTATTTGTAACTTTTCAGATGAAAATTCGGGTTAAAATTTGCGGTATTACTCAACCAGAGCAGTCTCTAGCTATAACTTCCCTGGGTGCAACAGCGCTAGGATTTATCTGTGTTCCCAGTTCCCCTCGCTACGTTAATATAGCTCAAATTCAGGCAGCTATCGCTCCAATTTCCCCAAATATTGATAAAATCGGCGTTTTTGCTAACACCACTATTTCCGAAATTACTCAAATAGTTAAAAAGTCTGGTTTAACTGGTGTCCAGCTACATGGAGACGAAACACCAGAATTTTGCCACCAATTACGTCAATTCCTACCCCAAGTAGAAATTATTAAAGCTATACGAGTCCGCAGTTTAGAGCATCTACAAACCACCACGCATTATATAGATTATGTAGATACCCTACTACTTGATGCCTACCATCCCCAACACCTAGGAGGAACAGGACAAACCCTAGATTGGCCAATGTTAAATCAGGAATTTAGCCCCTCTCTTCCTTGGTTCTTAGCCGGAGGACTCACACCAGATAATATTTTGACTGCTTTAAGTCAAATTAACCCCCATGGTATTGATTTATCCAGTGGTGTCGAACACTCACCAGGTAACAAAGATTTAGACAAAGTAGCTCTATTATTTCAAAATCTGGGGAATAGGTAATTGGTCAGTTGTCAGTAGGGGCGAAGCATTTGGAAGATAAATTATCGGTCATTGCCAAAAATAGTTCTCCAAATGCTTCGCCCGTACAGTTGTCAGTTGTCAGTTGAAAAAATCTGTTCCCTGTTCCCTGTTCCCTGTTCCCTGTTCCCTGTTCCCTGTTCCCTGTTCCCTGTTCCCTGTTCCCTGTTCCCTGTTCCCTGTTCCCTGTTCCCTCATTAAAAGAATGACGGTTGGTGACGAATCAAGCTGAAGAATTCTTCACGGGTTTTCTGTTCTTCCTGGAATACTCCTACCATTGAACTGGTAACTGTCCAAGAACCAGGTTTTTGCACTCCACGCATTACCATGCACATATGACTGGCTTCCATGACGACAGCAACACCTTTAGGTTCGAGAACGGTTTGCAGTGCTTCAGCAATTTGTCGAGTTAGTCTTTCTTGGACTTGTAACCGGCGAGAATACATTTCCACAATCCGTGCTAGTTTACTTAATCCCACCACTTTTTGATTGGGAATATAAGCCACGTGCGCTCTACCCATAAATGGCAACATATGATGTTCGCATAAGCTAAAGAAGTTAATATCTCTAACTAACACCATTTCATCATGTCCTTCATCAAAAATAGCACCATTGATGAGGTCTTCTAAAGATTGATTATAGCCACTGGTAAGAAACTTCATCGCCTTAGCTACGCGCTTGGGTGTTTTCAGAAGTCCTTCCCGTTCAGGATCTTCTCCTACTCCCACAATCATTGTTCGCACCGCTGCCATCATTTCATCCATGATTTCCTCAGATGGTGGATGTATTTGTGGTTCTTTGCCATCATGAGTATTACGGTCTGGGCGGACAGTGATAGCTTCTGCTAAGTCGGGAATCAAGGGAGATTGTGTGCGATTAGAACCGTTTGAACTAGCGATAGTCATGATTGAATTTTAGTAATTTGTCAGTTGTCAGTTGTTAGTAGGGGCGAAGCATTTGGAAGATAAATTATCGGTCATTACCAAAAATAGTTCTCCAAATGCTTCGCCCGTACAGTTGTCAGTTGTTAGTAGGGGCGAAGCATTTGGAAGATAAATTATCGGTCATTACCAAAAATAGTTCTCCAAATGCTTCGCCCGTACAGTTGTCAGTTGTTAGTAGGGGCGAAGCATTTGGAAGATAAATTATCGGTCATTGCCAAAAATAGTTCTCCAAATGCTTCGCCCGTACAGTTGTCAGTTGTTAGTAGGGGCGAGGCATTTGGAAGATAAATTATCGGTCATTGCCAAAAATAGTTCTCCAAATGCTTCGCCCGTACAGTTGTCAGTGGTAATTAAAGAGATAAATGATAAAATCACCCTCTTAGAGAACACCAGCATTGGACATAATCGTCAATTCTTGAATTACTGCTTCTTGTGGTAATAAGACAGTGTGTAAAATTGTTGTTGCCACAATTTCTGGAGTTAACATTTGGGAACGGTCAAAGTTGGCTTGGACTGTAGGTGTATCCCAAATTTCCGTATTCACAGAACCAGGACAAATGGCAATGACGCGAATGCCATTAGCACGTTCTTCTTGTGCGAGGGTTTGGGATAGGAAAAGAAGTCCTGCTTTGCTGACGCAGTAAGCGCCCCAACCCGGAAAAGCTTGTTTGCCAGCTATAGAAGCAATATTAATAATTGTGCCTTGGCCTTGTTGGCGCATTCCTGGCAAAATTCCCATCATGCACTGAAAGACACTGGTGAGATTTAAATTAATTACCTGTTGCCAGTCTTCTAAAGGTGTTTCACTCAGGTTGCCCGTATATCCAATCCCAGCGTTATTGATGAGAATATTTATGTTGCCAAATTCGTCAGCTATTCCTTGAATTTTGGATTTAACCTGGGTAACTTCAGCTAAGTCTACACAAAAGGCTTTGGCTTCTACTCCTAACTCCTGTGCAGCTTTAGCTATGGACTCTAGTTTATCCTGAGAACGGCTGACCAATGCTACATCTATCCCAGCCTTGGCAAATGCCAAAGCTGTTGCTTTGCCAATTCCGCTACTAGCACCAGTAATTAAGGCGCGTCTTTTTTGCTCAAAATTCATGATATTTTCCAACTTTTTGGCAATGCTGTCAGCCAACAGATGCTCATAAAACCAAGTAAATACAAATGCCTATAGCTCTTGAAGATTGTTAAAAATCTTTAAGCAGCCATAGGCAATTATAGCATTGCTGTGATTCTATGCCATTTTCTTGAGTATTTTTAGTGAGCAAGTTCTGTGAAAACGCCGATATTACGGAATTTATCATAACGGAGTTGGCGACGTTCAGCAGGTGTCAGACGGTTCAGTTCGTCTAAGTTTTCTAGCAAGGCTTGTTTCAAGTTTGTAGCTGCTGTTAAAGGGTCTGAGTGTGCGCCACCCAAGGGTTCAGGGAGAATTTGGTCAATAATGCCTAAGTTTTTGAGGTCGTGGGAGATAATTTTTAAGGCTACGGCGGCCAGGTGAGATTTACTGGCATCTTTCCACAAAATTGCAGCGCAGGCTTCCGGGGTAGCGACGGTATAAACTGAGTGTTCAAACATCAATAGGCGATCGCCTACACCAATACCTAACGCCCCACCAGAACCACCTTCACCAATAACTGTGCAAATGATGGGTACGTCAAAACTGAACATTTCCCGCAGGTTATAGGCGATCGCTTCTCCTTGTCCTTGATGTTCGGCTTCTATGCCTGCCCAAGCCCCAGGAGTATCAATAAAGGTCAAAATTGGCATACTAAACTTATTGGCGTGTTCCATGAGGCGCAGAGCCTTACGATAGCCACCAGGAGCAGCCATGCCAAAGTTACGAGCCACGTTATCTTTAGTATCCCGGCCTTTTTGATGTCCTAACATCATCACCGGTTGTCCAGCTACGCGCCCGACACCACCCACTAAAGCCGGATCATCTCCGCCACAGCGATCGCCATGCAACTCCATCCATTCATCACTAATAGATTGAATATAATCTAAAGTGCTAGGGCGGCGGGGATGACGGGCTACCTGCAATCGTTGAGATGGTGTCAGACTGCTAAAAATCTCTTCCCGTAATTGCGTCGCCCTTGTCTCTAGTTGGCGAATTTGTCCAGAAACATCAACACCATTTTCTTCAGCCAGTTGGCGAATTTGGTCAATGCGAGTGGCCAGTTCTGCTAAAGGCTTTTCAAAATCTAACAGTAGCGGTTTGCGCTCAGTGGTTGCCATAGTTATGTTAGTTGTCAGTTGTTAGTTGTTGGTTGTCAGTTGTCAGTCGTCCGTTGTCAGTTGTTAGTTGTCTTTTCTTTGCCACTGACCACTGACCACTGACTAATGACTAAACTAGCAATGGTCTAAAACCGTGTTTAATGGACACACGACCAATTTGCTCCATTTTGTCTACGGTAATCTGATTACGCCCCCAAGAAAAGTTTGTATATAACTTCTCAAATTCCAATAGCATTGATTCTGCAAAACAAGCAAATAATTGCCGACCTGGCACATCCATATTGACAATTTTCATAATTTTCCAGTCAATATCTAGGGAATGCTCCACAATGCCACCATTTAACACATACACCCCTGGGTGCTGAATTTTTGTGCCTAAGTTTTTAGGATAGCCACCATCAATCAATAGACAGGGTTGTTTTAATGTTGTCGGGTCAATTTCTACGCCTTTGGGCATACTCGCCACCCAGACGACAATATCCGCTTGGGGTAATGCTTCCTGTAATCCCATGATTTTACCGCGTCCTAGTTCTGCTTGCAGTTCTTGGAGACGTTCTTGGTTTCTAGCAATTAATAGTAATTCTTGGACATCTGTTTTTTTATCTAGCCAGCGGGTGACTGCGCTACCAATATCCCCCGTTGCACCGCACACAGCTACAGTTGCTTTGGACAATTCAATCCCTAGTTGTTTAGAGGCTTCTTCTACTTGCCGACAAATAATGTAAGCTGTATGAGTATTGCCTGTGGTGAAGCGTTCAAAATCTAGGTTAATATTGCGGACTTGTTTGAACTGCTCTAAATTAAAGTTCTCAAAAATAATTGAGGAAAATCCTCCCAAAGCTGTAATATCAATGCCATGCTTTTGAGCATGAGCCATAGCGTTGAGAATTTTCCGCGTGGCAGCTTTAATACGACGATTGGCCAGCATTTCTGGCAAAAAGCAAGATTCTACATACTTTCCTTCTATTTTCTGCCCGGTGATACTGGTGACAGTGATATGATCAACTATTTGCGGCGGGGCGCTACACCAAAAGTCTAGCCCTTGATCGGCATATTCTGGATATCCCAATTCTTGAGCTACTGATTGAGCGTGTTCTAAACTAGTCAGATGTCCAATTAAACCAAACATGGAGTGATATATTAGGCGTGTGCTGTCGTGCAAAACTGTGGAATTAGTGGGCAATACCAACTTTGGATTTGAGATTTTGGATTTTGGAGAAATCGCAAACTATAGTATCTAACTATTAAAAATACTACATAAGGGGTCAATGTTCACAGTTGACGGTTGACTACAGAACTATTACTCCCCTACCTCCCCTACCTCCCTGGGGTAACAAAGTCGTCACCCCTGTGGGCAGTTATTAAACGGTTGCCAGTCCGTAGGCAGAAAGACGCATGATGTCACGGGTGGTAAAGCCAATGTTACTTAGTGCTTCACCGTATTGAATCATAAAGTCTTCTACTAAAGCATCTTTTTCCATTGCTAAGACTTTGGCATCGTCTGCTACTTCGTTCAGCATTTTCCAGACAATGGGCAGATTTTGGCGGTTTGCTGCTTCTAATTCGGCTTGAGATTCTGTAAAGTTTTCTTGCAACCACACTTCACCAAAGTTAAGATGGCTGTATTCTTCTTTTACAACTCCTTCTGTGATTTTACGAGCGAAATCATCAGCTACGGGAATGTAGATATTATAGGCAGCGATCGCAAAACATTCGATAATTAATGATTGAATCAAAAGGCAAGTAACGACTTTACCTTCTTCGGCTGCGGTTTGAAAATTGTCGTGTAGTCCCAAGAAAAACTTTTTAGCGAATACTAAATCTGGAGTCACTTTTAAATTCCGTCCACAGGCTTCAAAACCTTTTTTGTGGCGACTTTCCATTTTCGAGAGACGAATTAATTCCTCTTCCTGTGCTGGCAGCAGTTTCGCTAATGTAATGTAATTTTCGTGGGCCTCTTGTTCCCCCTCAATGACAATGGCATTGATGCGGCTATAAGCATCTTTATATATTTCGCTTTGGAAATCAATTTTTTCAATTTGGTCTACAAGCTGCTGCATATTCGGTGTTACTCCGTTGTCCATGAATTATTTAATACAAAAACTTAAATTACCCGATCAATTTGGGGTAATTATCACTGTGATTTAATTTAACTTAACAAGAAACTATAGTTATTAAATTAGTTTTTACTGATGGTTGTACCAACAGAAAAACAAATGTATGGAGTCATAGCCAATGTCCAAGCTAAACTGGAATCTAAAAAAATGCCAATTTGTTGAGCCTGTTAGTAGCGCTAACAAGTGCATTTATAGGGTTACTGCCGCTAATTGTGGTTTTTCTGACCTCTTTGGGGGGGTGAGAAACAGCAGGGGGTGGCCACAATAATTGGACTTTAGCCAATTACCGGGGGGTAGGGACAAGGGAAGTTTTTATTAGCCCTTGCTAATTCTACCTTAGTAGCGATCGCAGTTACGGCTTTTCCAATTTTCACTTTCAGTTCTAAACTTGATATAGCGGTATGCACTTGTATGAGATACATCATAGTCTCCTCGCACCCCCTCAATCCCCCCGCAGCGGGGGGGGAAAGGATAAACTTGTATCTTACTAAACCTATAACCGCTATAATCCATTCTTTGTCCGTCTGGGCGAGACAAAATTCTAAAGACTGTAGATTAAATCACTCCAGCCACAGATATAAAAATACTAAACTCAGATTCCGTCATCATCATCAAATATGCAAAAGTTGGGTTTAGTGTTAATTATCATCTCATTTTTACCGTGGCTGATCATTGCTGTAATTGTGCCATTTTTGCCAATTTCTCTCGCCCAAAAAGCTATATTAGTCCCAGTATTATTGGTCTTGGCTGAAGTTCTTTTTTGGTTGGGTGCGCTACTGGTAGGAAAAGAAGTAGTGCAAAAGTATCGCCGTTATTTAAATTTCCGTTATCTAAATATACTCGTCAAAAGATGGAAGCGGAAAAATAGAAAAAGATGATAATTAGGTAGAATTAGTATTTATAAATCTCTATGTAGGTTAGGAAAATGGCAGCACAAAAATTGAGCGAAGCAGAACTAACATTAGCCCTCAATAGTTTACCAGGATGGCAAATTAAAGAAGGGAAATTATACAAAGAATATAAATTTAGCTCTTTTGCAACTGCCTTAGGTTGGATGGTTAGTGTGGGTGTTCATGCGGAAAAAATGGGACATCACCCCGAATGGTTTAATGTTTACAACACAGTTAAGGTAAATCTTGTTACTCATGACATCGGTAATGCTATCAGTGATTTAGATTTAGAATTAGCGCAGAAAATGGAGGAATTAGCACCGTGAGATTGGGGAAGTTGGGGAAGTTGGGGAAGTTGGGGAAGTTGGGGAAGTTGGGGAAGTTGGGGAAGTTGGGGAAGTTGGGGAAGTTGGGGAAGTTGGGGAAGTTGGGGAAGTTGGGGAAGTTGGGGAAGTTGGGGAAGTTGGGGAAGTTGGGGAAGTTGGGGAAGTTGGGGAAGTTGGGGAAGTTGGGGAAGTTGGGGAAGTTGGGGAAGTTGGGGAAGTTGGGGAAGTTGGGGAAGTTGGGGAAGTTGGGGAAGTTGGGGAAGTTGGGGAAGTTGGGGAAGTTGGGGAAGTTGGGGAAGTTGGGGAAGTTGGGGAAGTTGGGGAAGTTGGGGACTGGGAAAGAGTTTGACTAATTACCAATTACCAATTACCAATTACCAATTACCAATTACCAATTACCAATTACCAATTACCAATTACTTAACTCGTTTCCTGAATTTGTAAGCGGATAGTGTGTTCTGTTGTACCGCTTAATTGCAGTTCCATGATTTCGCCACCGAGGGGTTCTATGCAGGTGAGGAGCGATCGCAAATTGGGCGTACTTGCACCAGTATCTACATATAATCTATCTGCTAAACTACTAATTTTTTTCCAGGTCATGTACAATTTGCCAATGGTTTGTTCAATTTGCGATGCTTGATTTACCAAGTCAGCAGCAATACTTAAACAACCGACTCTTTGCGCTTCTTCTAATGCAGTTTCAATATCTACATCTTCCGCTATTAACGCTTGCACTTGGGCAGCAGATTTGAGATATTTGGCTAATTGTCGGGCTTCTGAGGTAGCTTGTTTAACAGTATCAACGTCAGGATTGGCGGCTATATCCCTTTGTAATGCCTTTTGGTGCAATTCGGGCAGTTTTTCCATTTCCTTGACCAGAGGGGCAATGTAGCGCGGTGGCAGACTGTTATCTGCGGCTTTTTCCCTAACTTCTTCTGGTAATAAATCGGAGGACATGGCTGTCCATTCGTCACTGAGTTGACGGACTTCTCTGCGGGTAATGCGATCGCCTTTCTCCGCAGCTTCACTGACCATCTGTTGTACTTCTGGAGACGCTTTCGCGGTTTCTACAAATGCCCGTTTACTAAAGTTATTAACCGTATCTGGGTTCAGTTTGCCATCTGATATCAAGGTATCAGCACTATTGGCTAATTGAATCCAACTATAGGCTTGAGTCTTACTGATTTCGCGTTCTTTGAGCCATTTAAGAAAACCCGCACCGCGTCCATCTCCGCCCTTTTTCTCTCGGTCACGGATAGCGCGTAAAATGCGACCACGCCAAATTTCTGTTTGTAAATCAAAGCGATCGCATACCTGCCATGCTACATCAAGTTGTTGTAAAAAGTCGGACTCAGGAATTTGTTCATCTTCTGGATCAGGTAATGCAAAGTCTAAATCTGCTGGCTGTTGGAGTGCAGCAGCAATGTCATTCATAGAGTCGGTATCTTGCACGATGGATAGCTGGTTGTAGTATGCGATTTAGCTTATATTCACGCAATTTACTATTTTGACAATTGGTGAATCAAGCAAGTAAGTATTTTACTTTAAAAATTAAATTTTAGGGGACTGGGAAAATGAGAAAATGGAGATGCTGATAGGTGGAGCAAATAAAGGAGCTAAACCCCGTTTAGGTTGAAAACCATAGTTTTACAGCAAATTGTCATCAAACGTGCTACAGATGGAAAGGGTTAAACCCATTACTAAACTTCGTTATACGATTTATTTTTGTAGTGGGTTTGATCGAAAACTGCTGTAAAAGTAGTGGGAGCATCTTGCTCCCTGGGGGTAGTAGCTGCTGTAAAAGTAGTGGGAGCATCTTGCTCCCTGGGGGGTAGTAGCGGGCAAGATGCCCGCACTACTCCGGGTTTCAAAATGGACGAGGTTTAATAGAAAATATTTATCTTCGCTTTTAGCTCTTATTCTGTCACCTGTCACCCGTCACCTGTCACCTATTCCCTTATGAAACAAACTGCGAAAATCCTTGATGGTAAAGCATTAGCCGATAAAATTCAGCAAGAACTTAGTGAGACAATTAGCAAATTACAAGGTAAAATTGGGCGATCGCCTGGATTAGCGGTATTAATGGTGGGAGATAACCCCGCATCAGCCGCCTATGTTCGTAACAAAGAAAAATCCTGTGCCAAAGTGGGGATTACCTCTTTTGGTAAACACTTTCCTACCCAAACCAGCCAAACTGAATTAGAGGAAGTAATTGCCCAACTCAACGCAGATGATCAAGTAGACGGGATTTTGGTTCAATTACCCCTTCCCAATCATTTAGATGCTGTCAGTCTATTACATCAAATTGCACCGGATAAAGACGCTGACGGACTCCACCCTGTGAACTTAGGAAGACTGGTACGAGGTGAAACCGGTTTACGGAGTTGTACTCCTGCCGGTGTGATGCGATTGTTAGCAGAATATAGAATTCCTTTACAGGGCAAAAAAGCCGTAGTCGTAGGACGGAGTATTTTAGTAGGGAAACCGATGGCTTTGATGTTATTAGCAGCTAATGCCACAGTCACAATTGCCCATTCCAAAACCCAGGATTTACAAGATATTACTAAAGATGCTGATATTCTCATTGCTGCCACCGGGATTCCGGGAATGATTAATGCCCAGATGGTAAAACCGGGCGCAGTTGTGGTAGATGTGGGAATAAATCGGGTTACAGATAGCAATGGTAAAAGTCGGTTAGTTGGTGATGTTCAGTTTGAAGCGATCGCTAATGTGGCAGAATATATTACTCCTGTTCCTGGTGGTATCGGTCCAATGACAGTAGCCATGTTATTGCAAAATACTGTTTCTAGCTATTTACAAACCACAGGCAACTGAGAAATAATTTTTATGAATATTCATGATTACTCACCAAAACCGTGAGTGTTTCCGCCCCAAAGCCCCGTAAAATTGGTACACAGATCACAAACAGCCCAATATTTTGAACAGTCAAGAGGAATACAAAGCATGGTAGCAACGGATAAAAGATTGGAAACCCCAAAAAAATCAGAGTCGGCTAGTTTTAACCTCGCTACCTATCTCAAACAACGACAACAGCTTTGCGAACAAGCTTTGGATAATTCCATTACCGTCGTTTATCCAGAAAAGATTTATGAAGCTATGCGCTATTCTCTCTTAGCTGGAGGTAAACGAGTTCGTCCTATTCTCTGTCTTGCGACTGCTGACATGATTGGTGGCACAATAGAAATGGCTATGGCTACAGCTTGTGCCGTAGAAATGATTCATACCATGTCCTTGATTCATGATGATTTACCCGCCATGGATAATGATGATTATCGTCGCGGTAAACTCACAAATCATAAAGTTTATGGTGAAGATGTGGCTATTTTGGCAGGAGATGGTTTATTGGCTTTAGCTTTTGAACACGTAGCCGCCCAAACTCCTACAAATGTACCTAGGGATAGAGTTTTACAAGTCATCATTCGCCTGGGTAAAGCCTTGGGTGCGGCTGGCTTAGTCGGTGGTCAAGTGGTAGATTTGGAATCGGAAGGTAAGTCAGATATTTCCTTAGAAACCCTGAATTTTATTCATAATCATAAAACCGCAGCTTTGTTAGAAGCTTGTGTAGTTTGTGGGGGAATTATTGCTGGTGCATCTGCCGAAGATGTGCAAAAATTAACTCGTTATTCTCAAAATATCGGTCTGGCTTTCCAAATCATTGATGATATTCTGGATATCACTGCTACCCAAGAGCAGTTAGGTAAAACCGCTGGTAAGGATCTCACAGCCAAGAAAGTCACCTATCCTAGTCTGTGGGGAATTGAAGAATCTCGCGCTAAAGCTCAACATTTAGTTGCTGAAGCTTGTGCTGAATTAGCATCCTATGGTGAAAAAGCCATTCCTTTGCAAGCGCTCGCTCACTTTATCATCAACCGCAATAACTAAGCCCAATTGTGGATTTTAACTAAATTTTGGCTTCTACTGCCGTTTTTCCTCCATACAATCACTGCTTACACTTACTAACTTCACCAAAATACCATGCAGGACATAGGCGAAATTGTTAACAACCGGGTGCTGCTGGTTGCGCTTGTAGCTTGTTTTGTAGCTCAAGGATTAAAGCTTATCGTTGAGTTAGTCAAACATCGTAAATTAAACGTGCGTGTTTTAGTAACTACTGGAGGTATGCCCAGCGCCCATTCAGCCCTAGTAACAGCCCTAGCAGACGGCGTTGGCCAAACTTTAGGTTGGGCATCTCCAGAATTTGCTCTAGCTACAGTTTTTGCTATCATCGTTATGTATGATGCCGCTGGAGTGCGTCAAGCTGCTGGTAAGCAAGCAAAAATCCTCAATCAAATGATTGATGAATTATTCCATGAAAAACCGGACTTTTTTCAAGACCGTCTCAAGGAATTATTAGGACATACACCAGTTCAAGTTATCGCTGGTTCAGTTTTAGGTGTAGCTATTTCTTGGTTAGCGCGGGCTGTTTATTAGTTATTAGTTATTGGTCATTGGTCATTGGTCATTGGTCATTGGTCATTGGTCATTAGTCATTGGTCATTAGTCATTAGTCATTAGTTAACAAACAACGGATAACCATCAACGGACGGTTGAGCGCAGTAACACTACTTTGCGACCATCTGCTAATATGGCTACAAATCCGCTTTCGCTGAGTTTTTGCAATGTGTTATATGCTTCCTTTTGATTGGTAGTATAAACTGCCAACAGGTAAGGGCGTTGTCCATAGGAGACAAAACCCACATTACCTTCTACGGATTTTTGCAAGCTACTAACCATTTCTGGACGGTTAAAATAATCAACCAGAATTGCATAACCTTCCCCTAATATTTTGGGGTTATAGCTAATTTTTGAAGTTGGTAATTTTGGTGCTTGTTGAGGTGCTTGTTGAGGTGCTTGTTGTGTAGCGCGAGTGGTGATAATGGCAGATAAACCAACTATATTCTGAATATACCTTGCCCAGCGATTGGCATAATCAATATTTTTAAACCCACCAATTCGCGTTACTGTTTGATTATTATATTTGCAAGTAACTGTTTTTAATTCAGTCGGTAATGCACTACGCAACTGCTTTTGATTTTCAGTTGTGGGACTTACTACTAATAATAAATATTCTCCTGCATTTGGTGGTTGACAATTAGTAAGATTTTGTTGAGCAATAACAGGATTAATATTGCTAATTAAGGGAGTAACTGCTAGTAATAAGGCACTTGGTAAGATTGTTAATATTTGCATAAATTGGTAATTGGTAATTGGTAATTGGTCATTGGTAATTGGTCATTGGTAATTGGTAATTGGTAATTGGTCATTGGTAATTGGTAATTGGTAATTGGTAATTGGTAATTGGTCATTGGTCATTGGTCATTGGTCATTGGTCATTGGTAATTGGTAATTGGTAATTGGTAATTGGTAATTGGTAATTGGTAATTGGTAATTGGTAATTGGTAATTGGTAATTGGTAATTGGTAATTGGTAATTGGTAATTGGTAATTGGTAATTGGTAATTGGTAATTGGTAATTGGTAATTGGTAATTGGTAATTGGTAATTGGTAATTGGTAATTGGTAATTGGTAATTGGTAATTGGTAATTGGGGAAGAGGTGAAATTCTTATACAGCAGATTTCGCTCTAATGAGGTACAAACTTGAATTATGAAACTCTTGTAGTGCGGGCATACTATGGCTAACGCCACGCTGCGCTATCGACAAGCTCAGTACAAGTCTTGCCCGCTGGATATGTACCTCATTACACCGGAAAGTGCTGTATATTCCCCGTTACCCGTTCTCTGTTCCCTATTAAGAAACCCTAGTAAGGGATGCTAATGGATTTGGTATAGTGTCGCTAGGGGCGGAGAATTCTCCAGTAATCACATACTCTAACCGCAGTTTTAGCCAAGTTATAAATTGCGAATTGGTGGAAATAATGGCTGCCGCAGGTTGGGGACATTTCTTTTTAATACCTGCCATTTTTGGTGTTTCTAAAAAAGCGGGTTGCTTAACTAACCAAAAATCAATTTCTTTTTCTTGTTCATGATAGTTACGAGTCCGTTCTTTGAGAACTTCGTCTATTGGTTCTTGTTCCATAAGAAAGTGTTGACTGGCCAAAACGTAATAGTATGTTTGCATTTTCTTTGCTTGCTGACTAATCTATAATTTTAGGTTACTGCGGTAATATCCCCGACTTCTAGTATTAATTCATCATTTATTGACATTATGAAAACAGAAGTCGGGGATCTGCTATAATTTTAGGGCGCAGTGTTGAATCTGTACCCTGAGCGATTAACTTTTCTTCAATCCCTGAAACCAAGAACCAAAAGGACAACCACTGCCCTTATTTTCACTATTTTCTAGTTTGCCACCTGCTGTCAGGCTTTCTAAAAATAGGGCATTATCAAAATAGTGTTCTAAGGAAACAATTTTTAAATCTTCGGTAACTTGAGCAACACTCATACCGATAATTTCAACTGTTTTCCCTGTGGGTGCATAATCTTTATACTTACCCTGAAAATGTCCCCAGTGTCGCCATTTAAATGTAACATTGGGAGGACCAGAATAAACTGCCAATACTTCCCAGGGAAATCCTTGAGGAAAGGTACTATGAAAGATATCATGGGATGATTCAAAACTTTCCTCTGAAGCTTTGTAATGTTCAGAATCAGCCATAAATAAATTATAAGTACCTGATTTACCTAATTCGGCAGCGGTGTATTCTTGACCACCATTGCTTGTTACCCGGAATTTGTCATTGACGATAGATAACCACTGTGCGGGGTTAGTTTTCCATGACACTTCCATTTCAAAGGTTCTCACCAGATTTTCAACTATAGCTTCTAGTGTACCTTCGAGATGATGGTGGATACTCTCTTTTGCTAGGTTTTTCTCAGAACGGCTATAGTCAGGGGGTTTTTGATTGCGCCATTGAGCATCAGTGCTGGCTGCAATTACCTTGTCTCTATCTTGTACCCATAGGGGCAAGTTGTTAGACTGTTGAGAATTCATAGTAGGTTGAAGTTTCCAAATGTGACTCTAATTTTCTGGAATTACGCAGCTATAACCCCTCTGGAAGAAATTCAAAATTGAGAATTAAAAATTAAAAAAGAAGAAACCCTTTTTAATTTTTAATTTATTAATTTTTAATTGGAACGAAGTGACATTGCTTCTTTCATTTCTCGAACTGCTCTTTCGATACCTACTAAAGCTGCCCGACTAATGATAGTATGACCGATGTTGAGTTCTTCCATGCCTGGAAGGGCGGCAATGGGGTAAACGTTCCAGTATGTGAGTCCATGACCAGCATTCACCCGTAAACCTGCTTTAATGGCTTGTTCACAGCCTTGGGCTAATAAAGCTAGTTCTTTTTGGCGAGTTGTTTCGTCTTTGGCTTCCGCATATTGTCCTGTATGCAGTTCAATAAATTTGGCTTTTACCTTGACAGATGCCTCAATTTGTGGTGGTTCGGCATCAATAAACAAACTGACGGGAATGCCAGCATTTTGCAACTTATCAACTATCTCTCCTATTCTAGCAATTTGTCCGACAATATTTAAACCACCTTCTGTGGTTACTTCTTCCCGCTTTTCCGGTACTAAGGTAACATAATCGGGTTTGATATCTAGGGCTATGGCTAACATTTCTGCTGTTGCTGCCATTTCTAGGTTTAAGTGGGTTCTCACCGTTTCCCGCAATAGTCGCACGTCTCTATCTTGAATATGTCTTCTATCTTCGCGCAAATGGGCTGTAATGCCATCTGCACCCGCTAGTTCTGCGAGAATTGCCGCTGCTATCGGATCTGGTTCTACTGTGCGCCGTGCTTGGCGAATGGTAGCGATATGGTCAATATTTACACCGAGTGTAGGCACGCCTGGTTTCTCCTGTTTAACGGTTCTTAGATGTTGATTTTAGCGGAAATATCAATTATGCGGTGAACGGTCATACAGCACTTCCCGGTGTTATGAGATACATATCTAGCGGGCAAGATGCCCGCACTACAAGAGTTTCATGATTCAACTTTGGACCTCATAAGAGCGGAAACCGCTGTATTATAAACAAAGATAATTCTTAAAAAATTGGATAATCTCTGAGGCGATATGCTTTTAGAACTGCAACAAATTATTGTCAACCCTGGTCAACAAATGTTACTCAAGGATATTAGTTGGCCGCAGTTAGAAAATATTTTGGAGGAAATGGGAGAAAACCGTGCTGCACGTATTTCTTATAGTGATGGTTGGTTAGAAATTATGGTTCCTTTACCTGAACATGAAAAAGATAAAGAGATATTTGGTGAATTAGTCAGAATTTTATTAGATAAATTAGAAATTGATTTTGAGCCTTTTGGTTCGACGACACTTAAAAATGAGCGAATGCGGCAAGCTGTAGAACCGGATACCAGTTTTTATATTCAAAATCAAGCTGCTGTAATTGGCAAAAATCGCATTGATTTAAATATAGAGCCACCACCAGATTTGGCTATTGAAATTGATATTACTTCTCGGACTCGATTTGACAATTATGAGATTTTGGGAGTTCCTGAATTTTGGCGATATCAACAACAAGGTTTGGAGATTTTCTTGTTACAAGAAGGGAAATATATAAAATCTTCATCTAGTCCTAATTTTCCTAATATTCCTATTATTGAATTAGTTAATGAGTATGTACGGCAGTGTTTAACTATTGGGAGAAGTCAGGCTATGCGGAGTTTTAGGAGTTGGGTTAGGGATAATTTGTAAATCCAGTGATTTTATCACCATTCTCTAGTTATATTGGATCTGAAAATTATTCTCCGAGAAAGATAGACATAGAATTTTCTGATGGATCTCCAATGGGTTGTTTAGTAAACTTCTTTGATGGAAAAGATTTTGTTAAAAACTTATATAAAATATTAGCTGCATTTTCCTCATTTGGTTCATAGCGAATTTCATAGGTTGGTGGATTTTCTTGTGGATAATTTTTGTCTTTGAAAAATGAATTGTCTTTTTCCCTAGTGGTTATTTGGCCTTTAAATTTATATGCGTTAAGTTTTTGTTTAATCATATCAGCATTTGTAGATAAAGATGTGATATTTTTTTTGTAATATATGAAAATTTTATACTTATCTAGTATACTAAAATCAAAATTATTGCTATTATTTACTGTTGATGGGATATTTGGTGCTGATATCTTCAAATTCTCTTTCTCTATCTGATAATAAATACTTGTTACTATAATGAAAATAGTTAAAACTGTGATCTTCAACGACAAAGGTGTATTCGTTACTTTAACGGTTTCACTTTGTGGAAGGTTTTGACTTTCATCAATGGCTAAATTTTTATCAAGCGAGAGACTAGCTTTTTGTTGAGAATTAATACTAGCATTAATTTTTTCTATATCTTCATCTCTTAGTCCCAAAATTTCTTGATAACGTCGCAATTCATGGCGAATATTATCACTTAAAGTCTTTTCATTTTCTAGCGCGTTAGTTAATGCCTGTTGATATTCTTTTAGTTTTTGTTGATACTCTCGATAAGGGTTTAAAACATCAGATTCAATTACAGTCGTTTCTTCAGTCCGCAATCCCAAATTCTGACCTAGAGTGTCTAAGATTTTGCGACCAATCACGGAAATTTCGCCTCTACTGGCATAAGTTTCAAATTCTTTACGATATCTCAGTTTGGGGTCGCCAATTGGTGTTTTAGCCAACAGAATTTTAAATCCTTCCTTAACTGCATATATTTCTGGTAGCATCGCGGGAGATGCTTCTTTAACTTTCTTTTTGGCGTATTCATGCAATTCATCAACTGAAATAACACCATCATTATCTAAATCCGCTGCACCTGTTTCAATACCTTCGACGATGTAGCGAGTATAAGTAGAAAGATTTTCTCCTGGTTGCTGAAAAGAATACTGTGTTGAAGTGGAAGAGGTAAGAACTGCACGTCCCTCTCCACCGAGTTGAGTCTGGATATCAATAGTACCATCTTCTTTTGCTGACCAGCCTTCGGCAAATGCGCCACTAAAACAACAGTCGAGAATTATGACTTGGCGCTTACAACGGCTATTGCCCATGATGTCATGGATGAAACTGGCAGGAACAGATGTTGATTTAATCAGTTGTCCTTGAGGATTTTTACGGGTGAGGCGAGTAGCGAGGTAAAGTTTGCCGCTTTCATCTTTAATGCCATGACCGGAGAAGTATACTATTGCTAAATCATCTTTATGGCGATCGCTAAATAATCCCTCAATTGCTTCTTGCATTGTTTGCGGATCGGGATTCTCTAGTTTTTGGATATCTGATTCAGCAAAGCCACCCATTTCAGGATTTTGCAAAACTTTAGCGATCGCTTGTACATCCTTGACTGAGGCTGGTAATGAGTTCAGTCCAGGTTCATACTCGCTAACTCCAATTAGCAGGGCTACTTTCACCATTTTGCTATCCTTTCTTTATACTGTGCGATTTTTTCTTAGTTTGCTGCTACAAATTTTTGTGCTAATTCCAGTGCTGCTGTTAGTTCTTTCTGACCATTGGCTTTAACTTTCAGCTTTTTACCGTTGGCTTCAACTTCCAATTCAATAGTTTTGTTACCCAAGCCGCCCAACCATGCCAATAATTTATAACAATTACTAATAGTGACCTCAGCCTGTAAAGCCCCGACCAAAAAACCACCAACAGATTTAGCTCCTTCTGGTATTTCTGTCACTTCTACAAATCCAGCACTTTCCACATCTAAGTCATTAATGTCTCGCAGCAGATTCCGTGTTTCCCGTTCCTGCTCCTCTGCATCTAAATCTGGATTGGCAAGAGTAATTGTGAATTTAACATTAGATTCTGAACTCATTTTGCACCTGTGAAGTCTTTTAAGGAGTTGACTAACTATATAATATACGCTTGTCTGTAATTTTACTGGATAAAATCGGAAATTTTGATAACTTTTAAGCAATTACCGCTATAGTCAAAGACTTTGAGAAAGCTCTGGGCAGATTATTATAGAAGTTTAGGCTTGATGAAAAAGGCGATAATCACTCATGACTACCGAAAAGAATCTAGCCATTGTGGACAGGGAAACCCATGACTCATCCACCTATTATGTGTTTGACGATGGTGAAACCCATGACCCACCAACAGACTTAATATTTGATGATGGTGAACCCTTGGAATCATATAGACATCGGACTGGAATGAATGTCCTTATCCGATCATTGCAGCAGCTTTGGTGCGATCGCAATGATTATTTTACTGGGGGCAATATGTTTATTTATTACAGCAGCACCCAGGTTCGTAATCGTGATTTTCGCGGTCCCGATTTCTTTGCTGTTCTCAATATTGATGGTACTAACACTCGACAAGGTTGGGTGGTTTGGGACGAGAATGGTCGCTATCCTGATGTAATTGTGGAATTAATGTCACCTTCTACGGCAGCAATAGATAAAGGCATTAAAAAAGACCTTTATGAACAGACTTTTCGTACCTCGGATTATTTTGTCTATGATCCATTTAATCCTCGTTCTTTACAAGGATGGCATTTAGATGATAATCAAAAGTACCAGCCGTTAATTCCTAATGAACATGGTTGGCTATGGAGTAGACGTTTAGGTTTATGGTTGGGAACTTGGGAAGGAACGGTAGAAAGGGAAACTACAATTTGGGCGCGGTTTTATGATGTTGCTGGTAATCTAGTTTTATTACCAGAGGAAGCAGCTAAATCTCAAGCAGAGGCAGCTAAATCTCAAGCAGAGGCAGCTAAATCACGAGAGGAGGAAGCTCAAGCAAAAGCAGCTAGGTTAGCTGCCAGATTACGAGAATTGGGTGAAGATCCAGATATCTTGTAATCGTCAGGTTTCCCAAATCCCCGACTTCTGCTGTCATCATCTCTAGAAATTGCGATTTGTCGTTAGAAGTCGGGGATCTTAATTTTTGCCTGCTCACTCCTGCTGTATAATCAACTGGAAGCACTGGTATAAAAACGGAGAGCAAACCGCCAAAACTGAGTAGAAATAAAGAATAAGACAATTGCTAAAAATCCCGCACCTAGCCACCAGGTAAACTGAATTTGACCTAACAGAGACTGGGCTGGAACTGTTGTTAAAAAAGTTACTGGAACTATAAAGGTAAAGAAGAAGCGATAAGCCGCCGGATAGGCTGTAATTGGATATCTTCCAGCATCTAGAAACCCTCTTAATACTTCTGTGACGTTGTATATTTTAACAAACCAAATACTTGTTGCGCTGAGGATAAACCACAGGCTGTAAAGAATGACTAAACCGCAAGCCAAGGGAAAAATAGTCAGTAAGTATTTGTCAATTCCTAAGTTAAGTTTTCTACCAGCGTAGCCAATGATGAGCAAACCTAAGATTAAATCTGGTATTCCCCAGAGGGAAAGGGTATGAATAGATAACCAAAACTGACTACGAATAGGTTTTAATAATACAAAGTCTAAAGTCCCTTCTTGAACATGACGCACAATCCGATTTAAGTTGGGAGCGAGGAAGGTAGACGAAAAGCCTTGTAATAGGGTGAAAATTCCTAAGACTACTAAAGCTGCGTCCCATGACCAGCCCGTAAAAGTGTAGCCTGTGCGGTAAAATAGGAACAAACCAAAGATACTACCTACTAAATTACCTAGGCTACTGAAAGCAGAAATGATAAAATTAATACGATATTCCATTTCTGCCGCAATGGCAGCACTCCAAAATAATCTCAACACTTTTAAATATCTTGCCATTTTTCGCCTTTACCCCAATATCTCTTGAATATAAAATAATTTTATCTAAACTTAATCTTATTTGGTATTTTTATAATTTATGAACGTTAAAATGTTGAATGCAACTTCTTAAGCAAATCGGATTTTATGCACTTTAATTTACCGGAATTAATTAAATCGCTGGGTTATTTTGGAGTATGGGGAATTATCTTTGCTGAATCTGGTTTATTGATTGGGTTTTTTCTCCCTGGTGATAGTTTACTATTTACGGCTGGATTTGTTGCTTCTCAAAACTTGCTAAATATTTGGGTACTGATTTTTGGTGCGTTTTTCTGTGCTGTATTAGGTGATAATGTCGGGTATTTTACAGGGCATAAATTTGGCAGAAAATTATTTGAGAAGGATGATTCTTGGTTATTTCGTAAAAAACATATTGTGAAAACTCAAGATTTTTATGAAAAGCATGGGAAAAAAACAATTGTCTTAGCTAGATTTATGCCAATTGTGAGGACTTTTGCGCCGATTGTAGCAGGTATTGGGGCTATGCACTATCGGTCTTTTATGTCTTATAACTTAATCGGTGGTTTTGTTTGGACATTTGGAATTACTTTGTTAGGATTTTT
Organism: Dolichospermum sp. UHCC 0315A; assembly: GCF_008121535.1. Taxonomy (GTDB): domain Bacteria; phylum Cyanobacteriota; class Cyanobacteriia; order Cyanobacteriales; family Nostocaceae; genus Dolichospermum; species Dolichospermum lemmermannii. The sequence continues at coordinate 2,346,653 of NZ_CP043056.1, read as the reverse complement.
CCTGGGAAAAACTTTGCCAGCGGAACAGTTAGATAAGTATCTTTTACCAATAATTGGCTTAATTGTTGTTGTTTCTTTATTACCATCTGTTATTCATGTAATTAAAGAAAATAGAGCTAATAAATGATCAAATGCTTTGTTTTGATGACAGTTTACCCATCCCTATTCCCAAATATGACCAAAAGCTGGTAGCGTCAAACAAAGGAAAATATTTTTTGTGGATGTGACAACTTGAAAACACGTTCTAATTATTGGCAACTTTTACCCTATATCCGCACCCAATGGCAACCTATTGCTAAGGGTTTTGTCGGGATTTTGGGATATGTACTGGCAACTTTAACCCTGATTAATGTCGCGGGTAAGTTGGCTGTTCCCTTCGGGAATGGTAATGTATTAGCGATCGCTCAATTAGCCGGAATCAGTGCTGCTATATTTCTTGTGCGCGGCTTTTTTCAGTCTGTACAAGATTTATACATGGCTAAGGCAGCGTTAAGAATCGCTTTTTATCTCCGGCAACAGGTTTATACTCATTTACAAAAACTCAATCTCAGCTATTTTGAAACTGCTAAAGCTGGAGATTTATCTTATCGTCTCACGGAAGATGTTGACAGGGTGGGAGAAGTTATTAATAAACTTTTTCATGATTTTACTCCCTGTGTTTTGCAATTAATTGCTATTCCCATTTACATGATTTATTTAAATTGGCAACTTACCTTAGCGACGGTAATTGTTGCTCCAATTATGGGAATTTTAATTGGTTGGTTTGGGGAACGTTTACGGAAATATTCTCTCAAAAGTCAAAGTCGTATTTCTGATTTATCCGCTATTTTAACGGAAGTTTTTAGCGGGATTCGCTTAATTCAAGCTTTTGCTGCGGAAAAATATGAAATTGATAGGTTTAGTTATGAAGCAGAACGCAGTTTTAAAGCTAAATATTCATTAGAAAGATTAAAAGCGATTCAAATTCCCATTGTCGGATTTTTAGAAGCTGTGAGTGCGTTATCTTTGTTAATGGTAGGAACTTGGCAAATATCTCAACGCAATTTAACTGTCGGTGAATTTTTTAGTTATTTAACAGCAGCAGCTTTGTTAATCGATCCTATTGGTCATACTACTAATAACTATAATGAATTTAAACAAGGTGAGGCATCAGTTGATCGGGTTTTTGAGTTATTAGCAATTCAACCAACGGTATTAGAAAAAACCAATGCTATTACCCTACCTGCTGTTAATGGTAAAGTTGAATATTGCCATATTACTTTTGCCTATAAATCAGGAGAACCTGTATTAAATAATATTAGTTTATTAGTCATGCCAGGTCAAGCTATTGCTCTGGTTGGTGCTTCTGGGGCTGGTAAAACTACTTTTGTGAATCTATTACCTCGATTTTATGATCCTGAATTTGGGGAAATTTTCATAGATGGTGTCAATATTCGAGATGTGACTTTAAATAGTTTAAGAAAACAGATTGGCATTGTTCCTCAAGAAACAATTATGTTTTCGGGAACTATTGCCCAAAATATCGCTTTTGGACAAAATATTTTTGATATTAACGCAGTGGAATCAGCGGCAAAAATCGCCAATGCTGATCAATTTATTCAGCAATTACCGGAAGGTTATCATACTTGGGTAGGAGAGCGAGGTGTGAATTTATCCGGGGGACAAAGACAGCGAATTGCGATCGCTCGTGCAGTCCTGCTCAACCCGCAAATCTTGATCCTTGATGAAGCCACATCAGCGTTAGATTCGGAATCAGAAGCTTTGGTACAAGAGGCTTTGGAGAGATTAATGGAAAACCGCACGGTGTTAATTATTGCCCATAGATTATCAACGGTGCGGAAGTGCGATCGCATTTTGGTGTTGGAAAAAGGGCAAATTGTGGAGTCGGGAAATCATGAGGAATTATTAGCTTTAGAAGGGAGATATGCCCGGTATTATGCTCAACAATAAGATCCATAAGATCCCCGACTTCTTAGAGAAGTCGGGGATCTGAAATTCTCGCAAGGGATACGAGACGCTACTGCAAACGCTATAATCCAATAATATGCTCATAGTTTAATCCCCAGCGTTCTTTCTCAGATATATCAGTTTTCGTCGCTTTATCATAAGTTAAAATTATCCTAAACTAAGAATACTTTTGATATTTATAACTTATAGTAATTTGCCTTTAGATTTCCTTAATAATTAATTGAGAATCTTTTCTATTTATCAACGAGGTTGCAATACTTTCCGCGATTTGCTATAATCTAAGAGAATTTCATAATTGGGTTACTGTTGTCAATTTTTGATCTTTAAAAAGATGTTAGTCTCAAACCCTTTATTGACAGTAGTTTCAGAAATTATTTTCCCCGACTGATACAAAAATTTACAAAATTAATAGCTTTTCCCTCAACAAGTTTAGCCATAAATTTGTTCAGAAATGATCTAACTTGAGTGATAGTAAAAATTTACTATTGACAAATTGACGAAAACATGATAAGTAACCTGTCAATATTATTAATTTTAGTGATATTAAATCAACATGAAATACCTTAACTTAGATATATGGTAGGGGTTTAGCACTGCTAAACCCTGTTAAGCTAAACAATCACAAAATTATTAACATTCAATGTTCCTGTTAATCCTGTGACTTCAATGATGGCATCATTAGCAGCATTAAACCCTGCGATTGCATCATTAATAGCCACAAAAGTTCTTTGTCCAAAACTGAATTGAGCAGCGTAATTTGAACCAAAGGCTGCTAATTTTGCCCCAATACCAGCAGCATCTAGAGTATTAACTGCTCCCACATCCACAAATCCAGCTAATGCCGTAGAAACACGGAACAAATCATTACCTGGAGTGGCGTTGAAATCAGTGATGACATCAAAGTTAGCTAGGAGAGAATCAGTAAGATTTTGGTAGACAAATTTATCGCTGCCTAAACCACCAGTCAAGGTATCTTTACCACCCGCACCAGTGAGAACATCATTATTTGTACCACCGATAAGGATATCGTTACCATTAGTACCTGTCAAAGTCAGACTAGAGGGATTGCCAATAGCACCATCACTATTTGCATCTATACCAAAGACAGTTTCTTTAGCCAAAGCATCAGCAGAATTTAATGCAAATTGTCCCTCAGAAGAAACCCAATTCCAGTTATTATCTAAATTCCAGATATGCAGGAAGTTTCCAGAAATGTTTTTCCAAAGAACTTGATTAACGCCATTGACGGTTTCCGCTGCTAGGGTTTGCCATCCTGCGTAGACATCTTGGAAGATTTGTACTCCACCATTTTTGATAGCAGTTGGGGTGCTTGTTCCTACTTGAGCAAAGTATTTGTTGGTGGCATCTTTGACTAGTTTGGTATTACCTGCTGATTCTATTGCGGTGTAACCACTGCCAATAACACCATCACCATTTGCATCTATCCCAAATTTAGTTTCTTGGGTGAAAGCATCAGCAGAATTTAATGCGTATTGTCCCTCAGAAGAAACCCAATTCCAGTTATTATCTAAATTCCAGATATGCAGGAAGTTTCCAGAAATGTTTTTCCAAAGAACTTGATTAACGCCATTGACGGTTTCCGCTGCTAGGGTTTGCCATCCTGCGTAGACATCTTGGAAGATTTGTACTCCACTATTTTTGATAGCAGTTGGGATAGTTTGCCCCACCTGAGCAAAGAATTTGTTGTCTGTATCTTTGACTAATTTAGTGTTACCTGATGATTCAATGAGAATGTAAGGATTGCCAGCAGGATTACCAATAACGCCATCACCATTGGCATCTATGCCGAAATTAGTTTCTTGAGTGAAAGCATCAGCAGAATTGAATCCAAATTGTCCTTCAGAAGAAACCCAATTCCAGTTATTATCTAAACGCCAAATATGCAGGAAGTTTCCAGAAACGTTTTTCCAAAGAACTTGATTAACGCCATTGACGGTTTCTGCTGCTAGGGTTTGCCATCCCGCGTAGATATTTTGGAAGATTTGCACTCCACCATTGTTAATAGCAGTTGGGATACCTTCTCCCACTTGGGCAAAGAACTTATTGGCGGTATCTTTGACTAATTTAGTGTTACCTGATGATTCAACTGTGGTGTAAGGACTGCCAATAATACCATCACCATTGGTATCTATGCCAAAATTAGTTTCTTGAGTGAAAGCTGCCGCAGAATTTAATGCAAATTGTCCTTCAGAAGAAACACGATTCCAGTTATTATCTAAACGCCAAATATGCAGATAGTTTCCGGCGGTATTTTTCCAGAGAACTTGGTTTTCACCATTCACAGTTTCCGCTGCTAGGGTTTGCCATCCGGGGTAAATATTTTGGAAGATTTGTTGTCCACCGTTTTTGATAGCGATTGGGGTATTTGTCCCTATTTGGGTAAAGTATTTATCTGTTATATCTTTAATTAGTTTGGTGTTGCCAGTTGATTCGATAGGGGTATAAGTTGGAGATGTAATTTCAATGATGCCTCGGAAAGAAGAAAGATCATTGGGATAATCGTTCCATTTACCAGCAGAACCGTAATTTAACACCACGTAATCTTCCCCGTTCGGACCACCATTGTCTGGTTGACCGGCATACCAGTTAGTGTAAGTAGATATTTCACCACTTGCCCACTTAAATTGACCTTCTGTTACCTGATCTGTTAAACCAATCCACAACTGTTCACTACTACCAAAGGTACTGATTAACCAATCCTGCTCTGCTTGACTGTTAATGGTGACAAGATTTCCCCCTACACTCTGCGCTTGAGCCTGAGCTTGTTGCCATGTACCAAGATTAGTTAAGAGATATGTGCTGTTGTTGTAATTGAATGTACTGTCATCATTGATAATAGTTCCCGTGACGGCTGTAGTTGTGCCGACTGTATAACCTGTTCCAGAAACTAGAGTTAACGCCACAGTTTCATTATTTTCTACTGTTGTATCTGCGATAGGGTCAATAGTTAAAGTGGTTGTACTTGCACCCGCCGCAAAGGTGATGGTTTTTCCTGTGCCGGGTGTTGCTCCTGTATAGTCACCACTGTTGGCTGTGCCAGTAATACCGTAGTTAATAGTTAAGGGATTGGTTGTCGCTCCTGTGCGCGTAAATGTGTAAATTAGGTTGGTTGTACCATCTTCTAGTACGCTACTGGGTGATACTGCTAGGGTAATGCTTGGGGAAATATTTGTGATTTCAACAATGCCTCTGCGGAATTGGTTACTTGAAGAATCATTCCACTTACCAGGAGAACCAAAATTCATTTCTACATAATCTTCTCCATCCCAGCCATTATTTGGTTCACCGGGAAGCCAGTTAGTATAAGTAGATATTTCACCACTCACCCACTTGAATGTGCCTTCTGTCACCTCATCTGTTAAACCAATCCACAGCGTTTGATTAACACCAAAGGTACTGACTAACCAATCCTGCTCTGCTTGATTGTTAATGGTGACAAGATTTCCGCCTAAACTCTGTGCCTGAGCCTGAGCTTCTTGCCATGTTCCATAACTGGTTAAAGTATATTGGCTGCCATTGTAGTTAAACATTAGATGATGTTCCTTTAATAATTTGGTAGATGAAATTATCCGATTGCTATTTCCAAGCACTGCTAGTAAAACACACTAGCTCCAGTCTAACCAACCTTATACTGACTTACGTACTGAGAAGCACTGACTTATCGTGACTTATAACTGAACTTTATTAATACATAGTCCGTAGTTAAAAATATAATTCACTATGCCACATCTTTAACTGGCATAAAGATGAGAATATACGTAAGATATAATTAGACAATCCAATATATACTGATGATGTTATAAATTAACCCAGGATAAGCAATGTCAAGATCACTATGCGTTAATAATGACCACATTGACAAAGTTAAAATAGCACTCACGCACAATGGCTATCCCCAGCAATTAGACTGGGAATTCATTCCCAGGCAGGCTATGGGTTTTACGTTCCCCTGCTAAACCCTTACATATCGCATCAATTACAGGATGGTTTAATGCTGATGTAGAGACATTTCATGAAACATCTCTACAATGTGTTTTGCCCAAATGATCCTAAAAATTACACTTAGACAATCACAAAATGATTGACATTCAATGTTCCGGTTAATCCTGTGACTTCAATAATGGCATCATTAGCAGCATTAAACCCTGCGGTTGCATCATTAATAGCCACAAAGGTTTTTTGTCCGAAACTGAACTGAGCAGCGTAATTTGACCCAAAGGCTGCCGCAGTTAATTTTGCTACGATACCAGCAGCATCCAGGGTATTAACTGCGCCCACATTCACAAATCCGGCTCGTGCGGTAGAAACACGGAATAAATCATTACCTGTGGTGGCGTTGAAGTCAGTAATCACATCAAAGTTAGCTAAGAGAGAATCAGTAAGATTTTGGTAAACAAATTTGTCACTTCCTAAACCACCAGTTAGAGTATCTTTACCACCCCCACCAGTGAGAATATCATTATTTGCACCACCAACGAGGAAATCATTACCACTAGTACCTGTCAAAGTCAGACTAGAGGGATTGCCAATAGAACCATCACCATTTGCATCTATGCCAAAGTTAGTTTCTTGGGTGAAAGCATCAGCAGAATTTAATCCCCAATTTCCTTGAGAAGAAACCCAATTCCAGTTACTATCTAAACTCCAGATATGCAGATAGTTTCCAGAAATGTTTTTCCAAAGAACTTGATTAACGCCATTGACAGTTTCTGCGGCTATCGTTTGCCAACCAGCGTAGATATTTTGGTAGATTTGTTGTCCACCATTTTTAATAGCGGTTGGGGTATTCGTTCCGATTTGGGTAAAGTATTTGTTGGTGGCATCTTTGACTAGTTTGGTGTTACCTGCTAATTCAATTGGTGTGTAACCGATAACACCATCACCATTAGCATCTATGGCAAAGTTAGTTTCTTGAGTTAAAGCTTCTGCCGAATTTAATCCCCAATTTCCTTGAGAAGAAACCCAATTCCAGTTATTATCTAAATGCCAAATATGCAGATAGTTTCCAGAAATGTTTTTCCAGAGAACTTGGTTATCCCCATTGACAGTTTCTGCGGCTATCGTTTGCCATCCTGCGTAGATATTTTCGTAGATTTGTTGTCCACCATTTTTAATAGCGGTTGGGGTATTTGTTCCGATTTGGGTAAAGTATTTGTTGGTGGCATCTTTGACTAGTTTAGTATTACCTGCTGATTCAATTGCAGTATAAGGATTGCCAATAACACCATCACCATTAGCATCTATCCCAAAGTTAGTTTCTTGAGTTAAAGCTTCTGCCGAATTCAATCCCCAATTTCCTTGAGAAGAAACCCAATTCCAGTTACTATCTAAACTCCAGATATGCAGATAGTTTCCAGAAACGTTTTTCCAAAGGACTTGGTTTTCACCATTGACGGTTTCTGCGGCTAGAGTTTGCCATCCGGCGTAGATATTTTCGTAGATTTGTTGTCCACCATTTTTAATCGCAGTTGGGGTATTTGTGCCGATTTGGGTAAAGTATTTGTTAGTGGCATCTTTGACTAGTTTGCTGTTACCTGCCGATTCTATTGGGGTGTACAAATTGCTAACAGGACTGCCAATAACACTATCACCATTTGCATCTATGCCAAAGTTAGTTTCTTGAGTGAAAGCTTCCGCCGAATTTAATCCCCATGCTCCTTCAGAAGAAACAAAATTCCAGTTATTATCTAAACGCCAAATATGCAGATAGTTTCCAGGAACATTTTTCCAGAGAACTTGGTTCTCACCATTCACGGTTTCTGCGGCTAAAGTTTGCCATCCTGCATAGATATTTTGGAAGATTTGTTGTCCACCATTTTTGATGGCAGTTGGGGTGTTTGTTCCAACTTGGGTAAAGTATTTGTTTGCTGGATCTTTGACTAATTTGGTGTTACCTGCTGATTCTATTGGAGTATAACCACTGCCTATAGCACCATCACCATTTGCATCTACACCAAAAACAGTTTCTTTAGCCAAAGCATCAGCAGAATTTAATGCGTATTGTCCTTCACCAGAAACCAAACTCCAGTTACTATCCAAATTCCAGATATGCAGGAAGTTTCCAGAAATGTTTTTCCAAAGAACTTGATTAACGCCATTGACGGTTTCTGCGGCTAGGGTTTCCCATCCAGCATAGATATCTTGGAAGATTTGTTGTCCACCATTTTTGATAGCAGTTGGGGTGCTTGTTCCCACTTGGGTAAAGTATTTGTTGGTGGCATCTTTGACTAATTTGGTGTTACCTGCTGATTCTATTGGAGTATAACCACTGCCTATAGCACCATCACCATTAGCATCTATGCCAAAGTTAGTTTCTTGGGTGAAAGCATCAGCAGAATTTAATCCAAATTGTCCTTCACCAGAAACCACATTCCAGTTACTATCTAAATTCCAGATATGCAGGAAGTTTCCAGAAATGTTTTTCCAAAGAACTTGATTAACGCCATTGACGGTTTCTGCGGCTAGAGTTTGCCATCCTGCATAGACATCTTGGAATATTTGTACTCCACCGTTTTTGATAGCAGTTGGGGTGCTTGTTCCGACTTGAGCAAAGTATTTGTTGGTGGCATCTTTGACTAATTTGGTGTTACCTGCTGATTCTATTGCGGTGTAAGGGCTAGGGGTGACGGTGATATTGAGACTAGCACTAATCACCTTGGGAGTAGATAGGAACACATCCCAAGTGCCGTTAGTGTCCCCACTCACCAGGTTGGAGGCATTAGAATAAAACACCACATAGCGCCCGTCTGCTGATATGGCTGGAGAACCGGAGAAACCATTCCCCTGTGTGCCGTCTGCGGCTGTGCTGACGCGGGTGATGCTGTTGGTGGTTGTGTCTTTCACGAACACATCATAAGTGCCGTTAGTGTCCCCACTCAGCAGGTTCGAGCCATCAGAAGCAAACACCACATAGCGCCCATCTGCTGATATGGCTGGCTCTTGGAACTGACCACTCGCCTGAGTGCCGTCTGCGGCTGTGCTGACGCGGGTGATGCTGTTGGTGGTTGTGTCTTTCACGAATATATCAAAGCCGTTAGTGTCCCCACTCACTAGGTTGGAGGCACCAGACTGAAACACCACATAGCGACCATCTGCTGATATGGCTGGAGCGTAGGACTGACCATTCCCCTGAGTGCCGTCTGCGGCTGTGGAGAGGCGGGTGATACTGTTGGTGGTTATGTCTTTCACGAATATATCAGAACTACCGTTAGTATCCCCACTCACTAGGTTGGAGGCAGAAGACTGAAACACCACATAGCGCCCATCTGCTGATATGGCTGAAGAATAGGAGGAATCATTCCCCTGTGTGCCGTCTACGGCTGTGCTGACGCGGGTGATGCTGTTGGTGGTTGTGTCTTTCACGAATATATCAGAACTACCGTTAGTATCCCCACTCACTAGGTTGGAGGCAGAAGACTGAAACACCACATAGCGCCCATCTGCTGATATGGCTGAAGAATAGGAGGAATCATTCCCCTGTGTGCCGTCTACGGCTGTGCTGACGCGGGTGATGCTGTTGGTGGTTGTGTCTTTCACGAATACATCAGAACCGCCGTTAGTGTCCCCACTCACCAGGTTTGAGGCTTCAGACCAAAACACCACATAGCGCCCATCTGCTGATATGGCTGGTTCTAGGGACCGACCATTCGCCTGAGTGCCGTTTGCGGCTGTGGAGAGGCGGGCGATGCTGTTGGTGGTTGTGTCTTTCACGAATACATCAGAACTGCCGTTAGTGTCCCCACTCACTAGGTTTGAGGCTTGAGAAGAAAACACCACATAGCGTCCGTCTGCTGATATGGCTGGAGAAGAGGCGGAACCATTCCCCTGAGAGCCGTTTGCGGCTGTGGAGAGGCGGGTAGTATTGCCACCAAAACCGACAATATCAGCATAACCATCACCATTAACATCTGCTACCTGGCGTGGATATTGATCAAAACTTGTCCACCCCGACCCCGTTCCGTAGGACAAATAATTATTATTCAGGGCTGCAATTCTAGGTGCAAAAGTGCCGTCAGCTTTTCCAAGAGCCACAAAGACATTCTCAATACCAAAACCGACAATATCAGCACGTCCATCACCATTCATATCTGCTAACTGGCGTGGATATTGATCAAAACTTGTCCATCCCCCTGTAGATTGGACGAAATCTCCAAGGAGGGCTGTTTTTGGAGTACCAAAGACACCATTTTGATTACCCAGAGCCACTGATACTCTGTCAGCAGCAAAACCGACAATATCAGCATAACCATCACCATTGACATCTGCTAACTGGCGTGGATATTGATCAAAACTTGTCCATCCCGTTGCGTAGGAAAAATTATTATTCAGGGCTGTAATTTTAGGTGCAAAAGTGCCGTCAGCTTTTCCAAGAGCCACAAAGACATTTTGTTCACCAAAGGCAACAATATCGGCACGTCCATCACCATTGACATCTGCTAACTGGCGTGGATATTTATCAAAGCTAGTCCATCCCCATCCTCCTGGACCTTGGAGAAAATCGCCAAGGGCTATTGTTGGAGTACCAAAGACACCATTTTGATTACCCAAAGCCACTGATACTCCGTCAGAACTAAAACCGACAATATCAGCATAACCATCACCATTGACATCTGCTACCTGGCGTGGAGATTGATCGAAACTAGTCCATCCCGACCCCGTTCCGTAGGACAAATAATTATTATTCAGGGCTGCAATTCTAGGTGCAAAAGTGCCGTCAGCTTTTCCAAGAGCCACAAAGACATTCTCAATACCAAAGGCAACAATATCAGCACGTCCATCACCATTTACATCTGCTAACTGGCGTGGATATTGATCAAAACTTGTCCATCCTTGCGCTAGGGTCAAATCTGTGTGAGCCGTATAGATATTACCAAAATTGACCATTGTATTTGTGCCGTCATCATTGGTAATAGTTCGAGTGACAGATGTGGTTGTACCAATGGTGTAACCTGTTCCTGAAGCCAGAGTTAAAACAACGGTTTCATTACTTTCAAACGTGGTATCGGCTGTGGGGTCAATAGTTAAAGTGGCTGTACTTGCACCGGCGGCAAAGGTGATGGTTTTTCCTGTTCCCGGTGTTGCTCCTGTATAGTCGCTACTGTCGGCTGTACCAGTGATGCCATAGTTAATGGTCAAGGCGTTTGTGGTAGCTCCTGTGCGGGTGAAGGTGTAAACTAAGTTGGTAGTTCCGTCTTCTAGTACGTTACTGGGTGATACAGCTAGGGTAATGGTGGGTAAATTAGTTGTAAAGTCGTCGAGTCCCAGGGTGCCGGTTAATCCTGTTACCTCAATAATGGCATCGGTATTGGCATTAAAGCCGGCTGTAGCGTCATTGATAGCGACAAAGGTACGAGTACCAAAGGTAAATTGAGCGGCAGAGTTAGCTGCAAAGTTAGTAGAGTTTAACTTGGTGGCGATTCCATTGGTGTCAAGTGTGGCAACAGTTCCCACATTAGAGAATCCGGTGCGTGCAGTGGAAAGCAGGAATAGATCATTACCAACATTGGCGTTAAAGTCGGTAATAACATCAAAGCTATTCAAAACGGAATCAGCTAAGTTGCGATAGTCAAAAGTATCTGCTCCAATCCCCCCAGTCAAAATATCTTTTTCAAGTCCCCCAACTAGGGTATCGTCACCATCTTCGCCATTCAGGACATCCCGATATTTACTGCCTACAAGATTGTCATTTCCTGCCCTGCCCTCTAAATTTATGGGTAATCCGTCCTCTGGGGCAACTTGTAAGTCACTGAAATTGATAGTATCGTTGTAGACAGTACCTGTGACTGATTCAACGTTTGTGAAGTTGGTACTGTTACTACTCGTGATAGAAATTCCTACCCCATTCTGTGAATAATCAACTCGGTCATATCCTGTGCCACCATCAATAATGTCATTTACCCCACCAGGTACAATGAAATCATTCCCTTCTCCACCATATATTGCATTACTGCCATTTTTACGTCCCGCTAGAATATCATTTCCCGCCAGTCCATTGATTGTAACAGCACCGATATTGTTGTTACTTTGGGAAACATAAATGTAGTCACCAGCGATCGTACCCGTATAGCTGGCTCCACCTACTGCAACTTTACTGGATGCATTCAGGGTTCTGCCGATGGTGCTATTTGTCGCATTGGAAACGAGTAAGTTGCGAAAAAACTGCTCTACACTAATACCTTGTCCATTGACAGCGGCTTCAAGATTTGGATTGATAAAAACTCTTAGAAAAGCTATTAAGGTCTTATTGGTTTGGTCGTTGAACTTAACGTCTATTGCATTTCTCCCACTCGCGCCCACAGTGATAAATTCGTAGCTTTGATTGTCCTTTAGCTTCGGTAAAGTTATGGTGTCTATCCCTGGTTCAAAATCTAGAATCTCGACCAAAGAACGGTTCTTGGTTGTGTCAACTGTTCCCCAACCATTTGCTCCTTGACCACTAAAGAAGTCACCAATACCCGCCAAGTTGTTTTGATATTCCTCTATGTCTAATCTGTAATTTGCGGTAATATTAGCTGTATCATTAACGAGGTGTGCTGTAGTGGCGATCGCATCAATTGTTCCATCCGCTAAACCAGTAATATCTATTGATTGTGCGATCGCTGCTGCATAATCAATTCCAGCACTTATCGCAGCAGCACTCATATCCGCAGCCAGACGTTTATCCCTAACATCCCAATCAGGTGTTACTAAAAGTTCAGCCAACTGTTTAAGTTTACCTGCATTGAAATCTAGCCCTACGATCCCTGATGAAGGCTGATAAGAAATGTTAAACACGTCTGAACCTTGACCACCGGAAACCTTTTGGGATGTGGTTAACCCATCGTAAGATCCGAGTTGAAAAATATCAGCCCCTGCCCCTCCCAAAACACTGATGCTAAATGTGGGTTTAGCTACATTGAAAAACTGAGATTCAGGATTACTTCCCACTGCACCATACTGGTTGATTTCAACAATGCCTCTTAGAGATTTGGTACTGGGGTAATCATTCCATTTACCAGCACCACCGAAATTCATCCCCACATAATCTTCATTACCCCCAGCATTATTTGGTTCACCAGGCAGCCAGTTCCTGTAAGTAGAAGTTTCACCGCTTGCCCATTTGTATTGGCCTTCTGTCACCTCATCTGTTAAACCAGTCCACAAGGTTTCAGTACCACCAAAGGTATTGACTAACCAATCTTGTTCGGCTTGTGTGTTGACGGTAACAAGATTTCCCCCTAAACTATTTGCCTGTGCTTGAGTATGTTCCCATGTACCCAGACCAGTTAGGAGATATCTGCTGCCGTTATACTCAAAAAATTTGTTTTCAATGATGCCTTTGAAAGAAGCGGTACTGGCAAAATCATTCCATTTACCAGCAGCACCGTAATTCATCCCCACATAATCTTCATTACCCCCACCATTATTTGGTTCACCTGGATACCAATTCGTGTAAGTAGGAGTTTCACCGCTTGCCCATTTATATTGGCCTTCTGTTAGCTTATCTGTCAAACCAGTCCACAGCCCATCAGTAGGACCAAAGGTATTGACTAACCAATCTTGCTCGGCTTGATTGTTGATGGTGACAAGATTTCCCCCTAAACTCTGTGCCTGTGCTTGAGCTTGGTGCCATGTTCCAGGGGTACTGAGGCGATAGATAGAGCCTTGATAGTCAGAGGAAGTGGGGAAGGCTTCAGCATTGATTGTTCCGTAGGTATTATTATCTTGACCAGTGGGATCAACATAGTTTATACCAATGGCTTGGGCTGTACCTCCATTGACAAAAATGTTGTTAGCAACGCCTTTACCATTTTCTCCAAATTTAGAAACACCACCAGCGACTGAGTTGTTAGTAAAAACACTGTTGAGTAGGGTTAATCTCGCGCCAGTATTAACGAAAATAGCTCCGCCTAGACCAGCACCACCACCACCGGCTGCGGATTTTCCATTTCCAGCAAAACTACCACCACCGGCTCCACTGCTTCCAGCGGTTCCATTTTCCGCAGCATCATAGAAATCATAATCCTGACCGCCGCCGCCGCCGCCGCCGCCACCACCACCAAAGCCAGCATTTCCACCATTTCCACCATTTCCACCACTATCGCTAGGATCATAGAATAAACCGCCTTTATAAGCGCCGCCGCCGCCGCCACCGCCGCCACCACCTGCACCGAAGCTACCGTTTCCACCATTTCCACCAGGACGGCCAGTATTATAATCGTAAATACCACCACCACCGCCTGATCCACCACTGGTAGTAGAATTCAATCCGCCACCACGACCTCCACTTGAGCCATTAGAGGCATAACCACCACCGGAACCAGCCAAGCCATTGGCATTACCCCCAATAGCCCTATTACCAGTAAAGGTCACATTATTAAGGGTGACATTTCCTGAATTAATAAATAGCGCTCCCCCAGCACCTAAACCACCGCCGCCACCACCGTTACCATCGCCTCCTCTGGCTAAACCATTAGCAAAGGTGAGTCTGGAGAAAGTAACGTTAGCACCATATACATTAATAATTTGATAGGCGTTTTGACCGTTAATAATGCTATTACCATCATCAACAAAATTGATATCGTTGCCTGTATTCAGCGTGGAGAGAGAACTCTGGAGATTAATTGTGCCACTGACGCTGGTGAGATCAATAGTATCTACTCCAGCAACATTACCTGCATCAATGATGGCTTGGCGCAAAGAACCTGAACCACTGTTGTTATTGTTGGTGACTTTAAATATTGCCATGACTAAAATCCTGTTATGTCAGTTTGCAATTGAATAGTTGAAATTCTCAGTTTACCCAACCTTGTACTGACTTCCGTACTGAGAAATACTGACTTAACCTGACTTATGACTGACTTTTGTTAATACATAGTCTGTAGTCAAAAATATAATCTATATGCCACATCTTCAACCGGCACAAAGATGAGAATATACGTAAGATATAATTGGACAATCCAATATATACTGATGATGTTATACATTAATCCAGAATAAGCAATGTCAAGATCACTATGCGTTCATAATGACCACATTGACAAAGTTAAAATAGCACTCACGCACAATGGCTATCCCCACCAAAGAGCCTTGGCTAATGATACCGGATTGTCCTTAGCGACAATTAGCAACTTCCTGACTGGTAAACCTGTTAGTTATGCCAATTTTGAAGAACTATGTCGCAGATTAAATCTAGATTGGCGAGAAATTATTACCAATGTTGAAGTAATATCCACCCCCCCCCGCATACGCACAAATACGTAAAAAAAAACCAAATTTAAATGAATTTCAGGACTGGGGAACTGTAGTTAATATTTCCGCATTTTACGGACGCAACAAAGAACTAACACAGCTAAAGTCATGGATTTTACAAGATAGCTGTCGCCTGTTAGGATTATTTGGTATGGGTGGAGTTGGGAAAACAACCTTAGCTACCCAACTAGCACAACACATTCATGATCAGTTTGATTACATTTTTTGGCGCTCAGTGCCTACAGTCCTATCCTTTGATGAGATGATTACTGACTTGCTGTCTTTGATCTCCAATCACCAGGAAAGCAAACCCAAAATCCATCGAGTTCTCCATTATCTGTGTACATATCGTTGCTTGATTATCTTGGATGACTTAGAAACAGAGTTAGACAAGCTTAATCTCAACTACGGTCGTTTTATCCAAATGATTGCCGAAACCAATCATCGAAGTTGTCTAATTTTCACCTGTCGCAATCAACCTGCCCAAATCAGCTTACTGGAAAACTGGTTATCATCTGTACGTTCTTTGAGATTGCTGGGTTCATCAGAAGTAGCCTTTTCTCTACTGCAATCACAACAAATGCTGGGAACAGATGAACAAAAATACCAATTATGCAATTTATATGGCAATAATCCTTTAAAAATAAAAATACTTGTTAATACCATCATTAACTTATTTAATGGTGATATTAAAAAATTCTTAGCACAAAATACCCTATTAGTCAATAATCATCTTCACCATTTGCTAGAACAACAGTTCAATTGTCTCTCAGTTTTAGAACAGCAAATCATGTATTATTTGGCAATTAATTCGCAAATCACAATTACTAATCTAGCAAATAAATTACCTGATGTTTCTAAATCCCATTTTTGGCAAGGAATAGAAAGGTTATATTCACGTTGTTTAATTGAACAAAAAGCAGGTAAATATATCTTACAACCTGTTATTAAGGAGTATGTGATGGAACATTTTCAACCACAACCTGTATTGGAACTGGCTAACAAAAGAAAGCCTGGGAATCAATTCCCTGTCTCATAGCTAAAGTACCTTGAAACGCACTATAATTAACTTACGAATTACGTAAAATGTGGCTAATACCCTGCGTGGTGCAGCCATAAACCTTATTCTTGTGTAAGAGGTTGTTTGAAAAGTATTATATCAAACCCGTAATCTCCAAAAACCTAACCCCCCTACCCCCCTTCCCTGCAAGGGAATGGGGGTTTTAAAGCCTCTCCCCTTGCAGGGGAGAGGTTTGGAGAGGGGTCAGTCTATACATTCAAAACTTTTCAAACATCCTCTAAGGGTAATTCATGTAGCTTGCTTCCCGCAGGGTATTACCTATAATTTGATTCTGTTTTGCGAAAGTCCTATAACTAAAAATCAAATTTCATGTTCTCAATAGCATAAATAAAGAAAAAATAGTCGGTTTTAACCGACTTTAGCTATGAGACAGGGAATTTATTCCCTGGATTTTATCTTTTTTATAGAATCTATCGAATCTATCGAATCAACCGATTTAATTAAAATTACTACCCATGACCAAAAAAATATTAACTGGACTAAGTTCAACAGCCTACGAACACCCCTTCGATAAAAAAGCCTTAGCTTCTTTGCAAAATATGCCTGGTCTTTCTCCTTTGCTCAAAAAAGTCAACGAATATGGTATTGATCGTTTACTGAGATTACAAAGTATTGCTAGTGAAATCAGAGTCACACCGCGAAATTTTCCCCAATTGTATCAACCATTATTAGAAGCTTGCCAAATTCTTGATGTGACAACTATTCCTGAATTGTATTTATTTCGAGGTACAGGACATATTAGAACCTATATTATTGGCGTAGAAAAACCCATTGTTGGTATTAATATAGAAGCAATGGAATGGTTAAATTATGATGAATTGCTGTTTATTTTTGGATACGAAATTGCTCGAATTAAAAGTCAGCACATGATTTATCATCAAATGTCAATTGTGATGCCAGTATTAAAGATATGGATCAGCAGTACCACATTAGGGTTAGGAGGATTGATAGCTAGTGGTGTAGAATTAGCGTTATATAATTGGGTAATGATGGCAAAGTTCACTGCTGACCGGGCTGGTTTATTAGCTTGTCAGGATATTGATGTGGCAACTACCGCACTGATGAAACTTGCAGGTTTGCCAGAAGAGTATTTAACTCCTCATGTGATCGAAGATTTCCTCGTTCAATCCCGCGAATTTGCTGCTAATAGTGTTGATAGTTTAGATCAAGTTACGAAAATATTAAGTTATTCAGATTCTAATCTTTCTTGGTTAGTTATGCGGACAGGGGAATTATTAAAATGGGTTGATTCAGGAGAATACAATCATGTACTTCAAGGAGAAAATGTCAACACTTCAAAAGGAGAAGAGGAAGGAGACGAAAAAGAAGGATGGAATTTTTTGACTTCTTGGTAATGGATATATGTATGATTAACGATTGCCTTGAATAATCTCTTATGCGTGGCTAAATTAGATTCCACAGGAGATGAATAAAAAAGTTTTCATAATAATGCTGCTTGAAAACCCGTAGGAGCGCAGCCCTGCGCCCTTGCCTCATCTAATAACGGCTATATATCTTTTTCCCAACCATAACTAATTGAACACCAGATTGGTTTAAATTTGCTAACCTAGAAATGGTGTAAATATTGCTGATGGTAGCGTGGTTCTCTATTAAAACTATTATTTGAGTAACAATTATGACAGCATTTAACTCTGACAGCCTGCGTTCCTACAGTCAAGATGATGTCCAGCAAATTCTGCAATTAGCGATCGCCCGTCAAGTAGACGATAATGATCAAGAATTTTCCTATCAGCAGATAGTGGAAATTGCCACAGAGTTACAAATATCACCTGATACATTGCAACAAGCGGAACGAGATTGGTTAGTCAAACAAAGCGAAGTTGAACAACGTAAAACTTTTAATCTTTATCGTCAAAGTAAATTTAAAAAACGGTTAGGAAATTACGCAATTATTAATATTTTTTTCCTAGCTATGGATGCCATTAGTGGCGGTATTTCTTGGTCACTTTATATCTTACTAGGTTGCGGATTAGCCATATCCTTAGATATTTGGAATACTTTTCAAACCCAAGGTGAAGATTACGAAATCGCCTTTCAACGATGGAATCGCAACCATCAAATTAAACAAACAATCAATACAGTTCTAAATAGATGGTTTAAGGTATTTAGTCCTTAAACTTTAGATACAGTTAAAAAACTCAATATCGTCTATTTTCTATGCTCATCAGAAAACCGCCTGTGGGTGCAAAAAATAACAACAAGCGGTTTTCTAAGATATTTATGAGGTAAATTAGCTACTAGAACCAGAAGCGGCTAATTCTGCTAACCGTTCTTGTTGATCTTGCGATATACAAGATTGAATTACCGTCTCTATATCACCTTCCAAAATAGGGTTAAGGGTAAAATTTTGACCTAAACGATGGTCAGTCACCCGGCTATCTTTATAATTGTAAGTGCGAATTTTTTCCGAACGAGAACCCGTACCCACTTGTAAGCGCCGCATGGAAGTCACAGCATCCTGTTGTTCTCGCAATTTCAACTCATACAACTTAGCCCGGAGAATTTGCATCGCCCGTTCCTTATTCTGTAACTGACTCCGTTCTTCCGTACAGAAAATCCGAATCCCAGTCGGTTTGTGGAACAAATCAGCGGCTGTTTCCACCTTGTTCACGTTTTGTCCACCCGCACCACCAGAACGCGCCGTACTCATTTCAATATCTTTCGGGTCAATATGAATTTCCACCTCATCCACTTCTGGCATAATTGCTATAGTAGCAGTAGAAGTGTGAACCCTTCCCCCAGATTCCGTTGCTGGTACGCGCTGTACACGATGTACACCAGATTCAAACTTCAGTTTACTGTAAACACTATCACCTTGAATTTCTAGAATTACTTCCTTATACCCGCCCATTTCACCCGAAGATTCGCTGACTAGCTTCACCTTCCAACCTTGGACATCAGAATAGCGAGAATACATCCGCAGTAAATCTCCCGCCCAAATACTCGCTTCATCACCACCAGTCCCAGCGCGAATTTCCAACATGATATTTTTATCATCGTTGGGGTCACGGGGTATCAGCAACACTTTTAAGCGATTTTCTAGATATTCCAGCTTTTCCTCTAGTTCGCTGACTTCCAATGCTGCCATTTGTTGCAACTCTAGATCGCTATTTGACTCTTTGAGGATCTGACGCGCTCCTACTAATTCATCTTGGGTTGTTTTCCAAGTTTCATAGGTATCAACTACCTCTTCCAAAGAAGAACGAGACTTGGCAATTTTTTGATACTCATCAGGATTACTAGCGGTATCAGGATCGGCTAAACGGCGTGTTAATTCATTAAATGTTTGTTCAACAGATTTAAGTTTATCCAGTAAATATATTTCTGCCATGATGACTACATAAGCTCCTAAAAAATAACAAGTGGGCTACTGCATTAAATGACAAGCGACCCAGCACTATGCAGGGTCGTCTATGGCTTCCGCCATGCTATCAATAGTTACAGCCAACCAGCTACTTTTGATTATCGTCGCCAGTTTGAGTTTCAGTTTCAGTTTGAGTGCTGGACATACCATATTTACGGAGGAAGCGTTCTACACGGCCTTCAGTATCAATCATTTTCTGAGTACCAGTGTAAAAGGGGTGATTTCCAGACCAAACATCTACGTGTAATTCGGGTTTGGTAGCACCAATGGTCATAACTACTTGACCATTACAGTAGACTTTAGCATCTGGATACCATTTGGGATGAATATCAGGTTTAGCCATTGTTTTTTTGTTGCGAATCTATATAAATTGTGACTGGGGATTGGGGACTGGGGACTGGGGACTGGGTAAAAGTTTTTCCTTCTGAACTCCTGACTCCTGACTCCTGACTCCTATCTTAACGTTTGGAGTATTGAGGTGCTTTGCGGGCTTTGTGTAAACCGTATTTCTTCCGTTCTTTAGCTCGTGGGTCACGAGTTAAATAGCCTTCAGTTTTCAGCGGTGAACGGTTATCTGGGTCAAGTTGACACAAAGCACGGGCAACTCCTAGACGAATAGAATCAGCCTGTCCAGTTAAGCCACCACCTTCGGCTTTCACCAAAATGTCGTATTCGCTTTCTAATCCCAAGGTTTCCAAAGGTGCTTTAATAGCTCCTAAGTAGTTGGGATTGAATTGGAAATACAAATCTCCATCTTTGCCATTAACAGTCATTTTCCCTTCACCGGGAACTAGACGGACACTAGCAACTGAACATTTACGGCGACCAGTACCCCAGTAAACGGCACGACCGCTAGTAGTTTCTGCTACTTGCATTAATTTTCTCCAGGAATTGTACTAATTGTGATTTCTTTGGGTAGTTGTGCTGCATGAGGATGAGTTGGGCCTGCATACACTTTCAGCTTGGTAAATAATTGCTTACCCAAACTATTTTTAGGTAACATACCTTTAATAGCGTGTTCAAGAATTCTTTCGGGTAAGCGCTGTTGCAACTTAGCGAAAGTTTCTGTTTTCATTCCACCAGGACGGCCGGAATGACGACGGTAAACTTTTTGGGTGCGCTTTTTACCTGTAACTGCCACTTTCTCAGCATTGATAATAATGACAAAATCCCCTGTATCCATATGGGGTGTAAATTCAGGTTTCTTTTTGCCTCTGAGGATCATTGCAACTTCGGTAGCAAGACGACCCAGACGTTTATCTGTAGCGTCTACTAAGTACCAATCGCGCTCAATAGATTGTTGAGGGGGAAGGTAGGTTTTAGTCATTTTTTTTGTCAGTTGTCAGTTGTCAGTTGTCAGTTGTCAATTGTCAGTTGTCAGTTGTCAATTGTCAGTTGTCAGTTGTTAGTTGTCAATTGTCAATTGTCATGACCCATGACTAGGTATGGTTGGGTGTCATACCAAATTTTTGGCGGAAAGGGAAAATCGGGATAACCGACTCTCAACAAGCATAACCCGTGAGCAGGTGCAGAATATTTCACTTCTTCCCGGCGTTCTTGTTGCCAGATGTCGGTGAAGTTATCTAGAGTCCGCTGACCAGAACCTACTTGTACTACCATTCCGATTAATAGCCGCACCATGCCATATAAAAATCCATTAGCCTGAATTTCAATATGGATAAATGCTCCACTACGACGGCATTCTACTGCTTGCACTTCTACCCAGGAATGCGATCGCGCTGACCCAGCCCGTTCAAAAGCAGATAAATGGTGTTTTCCCAGTAGCGGTTTCAGGGCAGATGTAATTAAGGCTTCATCCAAGGGGGCATAATAATAATGCCAACTGAAAGGTTGCGCGAATAAATTCGGTAAATTTTCAGTATAGATAGTGTAGCGATATCGTCGGTAAACTGCGCTAAAACGAGCGTGCCAACTTTCACTTACACCTGCTGATGCCCTGATCAATATCCCTGGGGGCAAATAGCCATTGAGAACCTTTGCCCACCTGTGAGCAGGAATTGAACCTGTAGCTTGAAAATGGGCTACTTGAGCGGCAGCATGGACTCCAGAATCAGTTCTACCTGCTCCGTGGAGTGTCACATGATACCCTAGAACAGTGGCTATAGCTGTTTCTATCTCTTCTTGGACAGTGCGCTGTCCTTTTTGTCTTTGCCAGCCGTGAAAATGAGTACCTATGTACTGAATAACCAAGGCTACTCGCTGAGTAGAATTATGCTGGCTGCTTTCTAACATAGTTGTTTGTCAGTTGTCAGTCGTCAGTTGTCAGTTGTTTTTTATTTGCTACTGACCAATGACTAATGACTAATAACTTTAAACTAGTTCAATAATCGCCATTTCAGCATGATCACCGCGACGGGGGACGGTATGCAGAATGCGAGTATAACCACCTTGACGGCCAGCATACCGAGTTGGGGCTTGCTCGAATAGTGCATGAACCAGGGCTGTGTCGTAGATATAACCTAACGCCTTTCGACGTGATGCTAAAGAGCCATCTTTAGCTAGGGTAATCATTTTATCTACTTCACTGCGGACAACTTTAGCTCTGATTAAAGTTGTAGTAATTCGACCATGACGTACCAACTCTGTTGTCAAAGCTCTGAGAAGAGCGCGACGTTGATCCGCTGGTTTACTAAGTTTTTTGACTCGGCAACGATGGCGCATAATAATGCAAAGAGTGAATTATTAATGGTTTTGATTTAGCTAGGCTTAGAGCTTCTTTCTTGAGGTAAAGTAATACCTAAGCGACGCTGTAAAGCTTCCACTACTTCTTCTGCTGACTTTTGACCAAAGTTTTTGATTTCTAAAAGGTCTTCTTGGGTGTAATCCAATAAGTCGGCTACGGAATTTACTTGAGCGCGTTTGAGACAGTTATAAGCTCTGACAGATAACTGTAATTCTTCAATCGGAATTTGCGCGGTGGGATCATCTGGGATATCTGAACCTGTATCCGTTGGTTCTAAGGAGATATCTTTCAATGGGTTGAATAAATCTACCAAAATTCCAGCGGCAGATGATAGTGCTTCTTGAGGAGAAATACTACCATTAGTCCATACTTCCAACAGTAGTCGGTCTTTCAAAGAACCATCGTCACGGGTTTCTTCAACACTATAGTTGACTTTCCGTACGGGCATAAACACTGAGTCAATTTGGAGAAAATCCAAAGATGTGGCTTCTTCTCTGCCTCGTTCTACAGTCCTGTAGCCTTTGCCTTTCTCAATCCGAAATTCCATTTCCAGTTTTCCACCTTCAGCAATGGTGGCGATATACTGGGTCGGGTCAATCACTTCTACTTCACTAGGTAAGTCGAAATGCGCTACAGTAACTGTTGCTGGGCCGTTCACGAGTAAGCGACCAATTTGGGGTTGAGAAGAATAACTCTTGAGAATGACATCCTTCATTCGCATGAGGATTTCTAGTACGTCTTCTCTTACCCCTGGAACTGTCGCAAACTCATGGCTAACACCAGCAATTCTCACCGCTGTTACTGATGTCCCTTCTAAGTTAGAAAGTAAAACCCGCCGCAACGCGTTACCAACAGTTGTCCCTTGACTGCGCTCTAGGGGTTCTAGAACGAACTTACTGTAATAGCTCCGACTTTCCTCAGCATTAGACTCTACACATTCAATTTGAAACTGAGCCACGGAGTAGCCTCCCTTGTTAAGGTGCTGCTAGAAGACAAATTAATTGCTTCTCAAATTTTCTTGAAAGCGAACTTATTTACCCCACGCGTCTAAATTCAACAAGTATTCGCTTGGGGAAAATAGTTCAAAATTACCAGCCACAGAGGGCATTGTTGATGATTTCCCAAGGGTTCTAGCTTTTGGCTTGATTACCCAATAGGTTCTGTTTAAACTCGACGGCGCTTGGGTGGACGGCAACCGTTGTGGGGAATTGGGGTAATATCTCGAATGAGTGTAATTTCCAATCCTGCACCTTGAAGCGCCCGAATAGCGGTTTCTCTACCTGCACCGGGACCACTCACCATGACTTCGATTTGCCGCATTCCTTGGTCTGTGGCTCGTCTAGCTGCGCTTTCAGCAGCGGTTTGTGCAGCAAAGGGAGTTCCCTTTTTTGCCCCTTTAAATCCACTAGAACCAGCACTTGCCCAGGAGATAACATCTCCATTTTGATCGGTAATCGTGACAATGCTATTGTTGAAGGTAGACTGAATGTAGGCAACCCCATTGGGTACGTTCCGTTTCTGCTTTTTGCTCCCGGATTTTTTCGTTGGTTGTCTGGCCATATTTCTTTAGTGAATTTAAGGTACAACTTGCTAATTGCAGCAAGTTTAGAAAAATTATTTGCCAGGGGCTTTCTTCTTACCAGCCACTGTCTGTCTTCTACCGCGTCTGGTTCTTGCGTTGGTCCGGGTTCTTTGTCCACGCACTGGTAAGCCCATGCGGTGTCTACGACCTCTGTAACAGCCAATATCAACTAAACGTTTAATATTTAGTCCTTCTAGACGACGTAAATCTCCTTCAACTTGATAGTTGCTTTCGATTTCTCCTCTGAGGGCAGCTACATCAGCATCAGACAGGTCTTTTACGCGGGTATCTGGGTTAACGCCAGTAGCTGCGAGAATTTGATGTGATCTAGTTAAGCCAATTCCGTAAATGTATGTTAGACCAATTTCTACACGCTTATCGCGGGGAAGGTCTACGCCGGAAATCCGTGCCACAATGAATCTCTCCCTATTGTTTTCGTAGTTGCAGTTAGCAAAGTGCGATTTTGTGGCTTTAGCCATTTCATGGTCGCGGGTTTAACTTTGCTTTGATAGATAGTTTCTATCCTTGGCGTTGTTTGTGTTTGGGATTTTCACAAATCACCATCACGCGACCACGACGCTTGATCACGCTGCACTTTTCACAAATTTTCTTAACTGAGGCTCTGACTTTCATGCCTTTAAAATTGACTCCAAATAGTAAATTATAGCATTTCTAGAAGAAATATTTCAGTTATGTAACTAGAAAAAGACCAGTTGATTTATGTATGGTAAGATTCTCTGTTATTGATTTTATTTCTTCCGCAGGCGATAGGTGATTCTACCTTTGGTTAAGTCGTAGGGTGTTAATTCAACTTTGACGCGATCGCCAGGTAAAATCTTGATGTAATTACGGCGAATTTTCCCAGAAATGTGTGCCAGGACATTAAAGCCGTTATCTAAGTCAACACGAAACATTGCATTAGGCAACGATTCGGTGACAGTCCCTTCCATTTCAATTAAATCTTGCTTAGACAAGTTTTTTCCTCAACTCAATAATCTCCTGTTGTCCTTGTCCACTTTCATGGCAAGAACACAATTGGAGAAAAATATCAACAGTTTATTAATACATCTTAGCTAAAATTGACTTGCGCCCGCCGTGGAAGATAGGGGCGAGGTAATAAAGGCAAAGGGAAATTTTGTTTTTTCTTACTGCCGACATAGACCGCTACCCCTGAGTTTCTTTAAGCAGCTATGATATTTTTCAAATCAGTAAAAACTTCTTCTTGGGACTGATTACCGTTGACTGTGAGGAGTTTTTGGCGATCGCTGTAAAAGTTAATCAAGGGTGCAGTATCATCACGGTAGACTTCCAAGCGCCGACGAATCACTTCTTCAGTATCATCTTTTCGTCCGCGTCCTAATAACCGAGTAATGACAGTTTCATCTGGTGCATCCAGATTGACTACCTTTTCACCACCCTGTCCTAGACTTTTAAGTAATTCTGCTAGAAACTCTGCTTGTGTAACTTTACGAGGAAAGCCGTCCAAAATCCAACCTGTTTTAGTATCTGATTGTTGCAGGCGTTCCTTTACCATATCTTCTACTAATTTATCGGGGACTAATTCGCCTTTATCCATGAAACTTTGGGCTTGCATTCCCAAAGTTGTTTTCTCTTGAATAGCTTGACGTAAAATGTCACCTGTAGAAATATGGGGAATCTGCAAAAATGCAGCCAAGGTTTGAGCTTGAGTTCCTTTACCAGCACCCGGTGGTCCCAAGAAGATTAATCGCGTCACTATTGTTTCACCATTCCTTCATAACGCTGAGAGATGACGTAAGTTTGGATTTGTTTAGCCGTATCAATTGCCACACCGACTAAAATTAACAAAGATGTTGCCCCTAGTCCTTTAAAGGTGGGAACTTTTAAGGCACTTTCTACGGCTGTGGGAATAATTGCCACTAAACCTAGAAAGATAGCTCCTAAAAAAGTGAGGCGATTTGTCACCCGTTCAATATACTCACTAGTAGCTTTTCCGGGACGAATACCGGGAATACTAGAACCCATTTTTTTCAAATTCTGAGCCACATCTACTGGGTTGAGAATCAACGAAGAATAGAAATAGCTGAAGAAAACAATGGAAGTTAAGTAAACGAGGGCATATACCCAAGGTGCAGAACCACCAGGACTTAAATAGGTATTAACAATGTTTGCTAATTCGGGATTCTTAGTGAAATTGGCGACTAAAAGTGGCAAACTCAGGATTGCGGCTGCGAAAATAATCGGCATTACCCCACCAGAGTTGAGACGTAGGGGTAAATAACTCCGCTGTTCTGCTAAAACTCTTCTACCTACTTGACGACGGGCAGAAATAATGGGGATGCGGCGCATTCCTTCTTGTACGAACACAATACCCACGATTGTGAACATAAAAACCACTACAAGAACGATGACGCGCCCGACTATTTCCCGTCCACCAACTTGTACCAAGTCAATGGTATCGCCGAGAGACTTGGGTAAAGATGCCACAATGTTGACAAAAATCAACAAAGATGCCCCATTCCCGATACCCCGTTCTGTAATCAGTTCAGATGCCCACATTACGAACATTGAACCAGCAGTGAGAGCGATAGCCGTTTCTGCTACGAATATCGGACCTGGTGTTTTGGCAAATTGTTGGAGAAATAATGCCGAAAAAGCCACACTTTGAATAATTGCCCAAATTACAGTCACATAGCGGGTAATTTGTGATATTTTCCGCCGACCTGCTTCGCCTTCATTTTTCTGGAGATTTTCTAAAGATGGCAGAGCAGAAGTGAGTAATTGGATAATAATGGACGCATTAATAAAGGGCAAAATCCCTAAAGCAAAGACACCTAAAGTAGAGAGTCCCCGCCCAGAGAATATATCCAATAAACCAAAGATGGAATTGTTGCCCGATATAGCTTCAGCAAACTTAGGTCTATCAATTCCTGGGACAGGCAAAAAGATACCCAGGCGAACCAAAATTAAAATACCGACAGTGACAAGCAGCCTACCTCTCAGTCCGGCTGCTTGCGCCATCTGCATAAAAGTTTCTTGAGCTGTTGGGGCTTTGTCTCGACTGATCATAGAGTTTTACCTTTGAAGTCCTAACTATGATTTACGTGATTCATGATGATGAAGATGATTAAGCCGTCTGAACTGTGATTTTTGTGATTTATTTGATGAAGATGATTATCCTAATCACATTCATCATCCTAATCATATAAATCATCTTAATCATAAAAATCATAGTTCAGACTTTTATGCAGCTTCACAACTTCCACCAGCAGCCTCGATTTTGATTCGAGCTTGGCCTGTGAAAGCAGCAGCTTTTACCTGAAGAGGAACATTCAATTCCCCATTCCCCAAAATTTTCAATTGGCCTTTAACAGTGGTTAAGATCCCCGCTGCTTTTAAGGATTCCAATGTTACCTCTGAGTTAGCAGGTAAATCATTTAATTTCTCTACATTAATCGTAGTGTAGATTCTCCGGTTCATCAGGGGGAAACCCTTGAGTTTAGGTATCCGGCGGTACAATGGCTGTTGACCACCTTCAAAACCTGGTCTTGTCCCACTACCAGAACGGGATTTTTGACCACGCATCCCTAAACCAGCACTAGCACCTTGTCCAGCAGAAATACCTCTACCTACACGCTTACGGCGTTTTTTAGAGCCTTTTTGGGGCTTAACATCATTAAGTCTCATTTTGGTTTGTGATTTTAGATTTTAGATTTTGGATTTTAGATTGAGAATCTGATACAAAGACTGACTAAATATAGAGTTTCTCAATGGCGATACCGCGATCTTCAGCAACTTCACTTAATGTTCGCAGGGTAGATAGAGCGTTGACTGCTGCTCTGGCGTTGTTCAAAGGGTTGTTTGAACCTAGTTGTTTAGCGAGAATATTACGTATTCCTGCTAACTCTAATACAGTCCGTACAGCACCCCCGGCAATTACCCCTGTACCTGGTGCGGCTGGGCGCATCATGACTTTAGCACCGCCACCAACACCATCAATGGGGTGAGGAATAGAATTGGATTTGGTGATCGGGATGTCAATTAGATGTTTTTTACCATCAGCGACACCTTTTTTAACTGCACCAATTACATCTGATGCCTTACCAACTCCGACTCCAACTTGTCCACGTTCATTACCGACGACGACAATGGCACGGAAGCTGAGTTTTTTACCACCTTTGACGACTTTACTCACCCGGCGGATTTGGATAACTCGCTCTTGCCAGGTGGTTTCTTCTTTTTTTGTACGGCTTGCTTTACGACGACCGGTTACCATAATCAATGCTCTCTTTTAGTTGTCAGTTGTCAGTTGTCAGTTGTCAGTTGTCAGTTGCTACTGACTATTGACTACTGACGGACTTAGAAATCTAAACCAGCCTCGCGTGCCGCCTCGGCTAAGGCTTTGACGCGACCATGATAGAGGTTACCACCACGGTCAAAAACGACTTTAGTGATGCCTTTTTCTAGGGCGCGGACAGCTACCAGTTTACCAACTTGCACTGATGCGTCACAGTTGGCACCGGAAGCGATGCTAGATTTCAATTCTGGTTCTACGGTTGATGCCGCTACTATAGTTTCCTGCTTGGCATCATCAATCAATTGAGCATAAATATGCTCATTGGATCGGAATATGGACAAACGTGGACGTTCTGGGGAACCGTTGACTTTGCTACGAACGCGCCGATGACGACGTTGTTTTGATTCTTTGCGTGTAAGTTTCATATTTACTTCTTACCACCCTTACCAGTCTTACCAGCTTTGCGTCTGACCACTTCACCTGCATAGCGAATACCTTTACCTTTGTAGGGTTCAGGTGGACGAACGGCACGGATTTTAGCTGCTGTGTTGCCGACAATTTCTTTGTCATAACCGCTGACTATGACATTAGTTGTCCCTTCTACCGCAAATTGAACTCCTGCTGGAGGTTCAATTTGGACTTGATGGCTATAACCCATATTTAAAACTAGGTTACTGCCTTGAAGTTGGGCGCGATAACCAACCCCTTGGATTTCCAAGCGACGTTGAAAACCCTGGGATACTCCCTCCACCATGTTGGCCACTAGGGTGCGGCTCAAACCGTGCATTTGTCTGGAGGTACGGGTTTCATCCCGACGAGTAACTATCAATGTTTCTCCTTCTTGGGAGACTATGACATTTTTAGGTAGTTGACGGGAAAGTTCGCCTTTAGGACCTTTCACTACTACTTTGACACCATCAATCGCCACTTGCACTTTGGCGGGAATGGTAATTGGACGTTTACCAATACGAGACATGATTTTTTGTTTTTTGTCAGTTGTTTTTTGTCAGTTGTCAGTTGTTGGTTGTTTTGCCACTGACCAATGACCAATGACCAATGACGACTACCAAACGTGGCAAAGCACTTCACCGCCTAGATTTTGGCGGCGTGCTTCGCGGTCAGTCATAATCCCACTGGATGTAGAAATAATGGCAATACCGATACCGCCTAGCACTCTTGGTAATTCTTTTCTATTGGAGTAAACACGCAAACCTGGTTTACTCACTCGTTTTAGGGCAGTGATTAGGGGTTGGCGATTTTTACCTTTGTATTTCAGGGAAATAACTAGGTTCCGCTTAATTCCTTCTCCTGCTTCTTCAACTTCCGCAATGAAGCCTTCTTCTCGCAGTACCTTGGCAATATTACGAGTCATCTTTGTAGCTGGTACTTGCGTAGTTTGATGCCTTGCCATATTGGCATTGCGGATGCGCGTCAGCATATCTGCAATTGTGTCGTTAGCCGCCATCGTTCCCTCTTTAGATGAACTTATTGATCGCGAAAGGGCATTCCCATTTCCTTAAGTAAGGCGCGGCCCTCTTCGTCGGTTTTTGCCGTGGTGATGATAGAAATATCTAAACCCCGGACTTGATCGATTCTGTCATATTCCACTTCTGGAAAAATTAGCTGTTCCCGCACACCTAGAGTGTAGTTGCCACGGCCGTCAAAGCTTTTGGGGCTGATCCCACGAAAGTCTCTGATTCTGGGCAGTGTGAGGTTAATCAGACGATCTAAGAAAGCGTACATCCGTTCGCCTCTTAGTGTCACCATAATCCCTACAGGCATACCTTGACGAATTTTAAAGCCGGCGATCGCTTTCTTTGCCCGTGTTACCACAGGTTTTTGTCCAGTAATCAGGGCAATTTCGCTGATAGATGCCTCTAGTGATTTGGCGTTTTGAGCAGATTCTCCCAAACCTCTGTTGATAGTTATCTTAATCACCTTAGGCACTTGATGCACGTTGGTGTATTCAAACTGAGTAATCAATTTGGGAGTAATTGTCTCTTGATATACGGTTTTAAGTCGTGTTTTCGCCATAGTGTTTGTCCTTATATCCCCTGGGCTTGGTCAGGGTCGCTTTCCTCCAATTAAAAATGCCAAATTAAAAATTAAAAATTGAAATTGCGAATTTTTTAATTTTTAATTCTTAATTTTTAATTGGTGAGAATTTCACCTGTTTTTTTGAGCATTCTCACTTTCTTGCCTTCGGCGGTGAAAGTGTAGCAAACGCGACTAGCGACGTTTTGCTTGGTGGAATAGAGCATCACATTGGAGCTATGAATGGGGTACTCCTGGGTGACTATTTGCCCTGATTCACCTTCTTGTTGAGGTTTCACGTGCTTGGTTTTAAAGTTGACACCTTTGACAAGGACTTTGCTCAATTGTGGTAGTGCTTTAATCACTTCCCCAACTTTACCCTTATCTTTGCCAGCGATGACTTGGACAGTATCACCGGTTTTGACGTGCATTTTATGAAAAACTTTGGGTTGTGGGCGCTTTGCCATTACAGCACCTCCGGAGCCAGAGAAACAATTTTAGTAAAGTTTTTGTCGCGCAGTTCACGAGCTACCGGACCAAATACCCTTGTACCTCTAGGATTACCTTCTTTATTGATAATCACTGCGGCGTTATCGTCAAAACGGATAGCCATGCCACTGTCACGACTAATAGCTTTACGAGTACGCACAATTACTGCTTCTACCACATCTGACTTTTTTACAGCCATGTTGGGTGAAGACTCTTTGACAACAGCGATAATTCTATCGCCTACGCCACCATAACGGCGGTTACCTGCACCTAATACGCGGATGCACATTAGTTTTTTAGCACCGCTATTATCTGCGACATTCAGATAAGATTGGGGTTGAATCACAACTGGTCTCTCTTCTAGGGTCGTTGTAGCTGATGGTACAACTGTTTACTAAGTAGCTTTAATGTTCAGGATTTCTTTGACTTGCCAACGCTTGGTTTTGCTCAGGGGTCTAGTTTCCTGAATCCGCACCCGGTCGCCTATTTTGCAAGTATTCTCTTCGTCGTGAACTTTATAGCGGCGGGTTTGAACTACGATTTTGCCGTACTTGGGGTGAGGAGCGCGGTTTTCTATGGCTACTACCACAGTTTTTTGCATTTTATCGCTCACTACCAAGCCAACTCGTTCTTTGACTGCCATAATCTCCTACTTTTGTTCTTGATCTGAAAGACTCGCTGCCCGTTTCCGTTCTCCTTCTACTGTCAGTAATTGGGAGAGCCGATGGCGTGCGTGTTTGAACTGGTGAGGCTTTTCTAATTGTCTAGTGGCTTTTTGTAAGCGCAACTGGAATAGTTGTCTTTTCACAGCGACAATTTCTTCACCCAACCGTTCGTCATTTAATTCTCTAGCTTCTGAAATCTTGGGAAGAGGCATAAACTACTCCTGCTCCTGTGGTTGAGAGCGGGTAATAAACTTGGTCTTAATTGGTAACTTACTGTCAGCTAATCGCATAGCTTCGCGGGCAATTTCTTCAGTAACGCCGCCAATTTCAAACATGATCCGGCCTGGTTTGACTACGGCTACCCAAAACTCTGGGTTACCTTTACCAGAACCCATCCGGGTTTCAGCAGGACGCATGGTGATTGGTTTGTCAGGGAAAATCCGAATCCAGATTTTGCCACCCCGGCGAATATACCGAGTCATTGCCCGACGGGAAGCCTCGATTTGCCGTGAGGTAATCCAAGATGGTTCTTGGGCTTGGAGTCCAAAATCCCCAAAGTTGAGGGTACTGCCTCGGCTGGCAAGACCTTCCATGCGTCCGCGTTGTTGTTTACGGAATTTAGTTCTTCTAGGACTTAACATGATTTGTCAGTTGTCGGTTGTCAGTTGTCAGTTGTCAGTTGTCAGTTTTTTACCACTGACTATGAGCATTGACTAGGCTTCATTGGAGCGGTCTTCAAACTGTTGACGACGACGTTGTTGTTGTCGGCGACGGGGTTCGCGTTCACGGTCACGATCTCCACGTTCACGGTCTTTAGCTGGTTGAGCGGGAGCTTGTTCCTGTCCAGGAATAATTTCGCCTTTAAAGACCCAAACTTTAATTCCGAGAATTCCGTAAACTGTCTTAGCTGTGCAGCCAGAATAGTCAATATCAGCGCGTAAGGTGTGGAGAGGAACTCTACCTTCACGAGTCCACTCTGAGCGGGCAATTTCTGCACCGTTGAGCCGACCACCGACTTGAACTTTGATTCCTTGGACACCTGCTCTTTGAGCGCGTTGAATTGCTTGACGCACAACTCGGCGGAAGGAAACCCGACGTTCTAATTGTTGAGCAATGTATTCAGCAATCAGGTAAGCATCAGCATCAACTCGTTGGACTTCAACAACGTTAATGCGAATTTGGCGATTACCACCCAAAGCTCCTTGTAGTCCAAGACGCAATGATTCAATACCTTGACCACCACGACCTACAACCACACCTGGTCTAGCTGTGCGGACTTCTAGATCGATTTGATCAGCTTTGCGCTCAATTCTCACTTCGGAAATACCGGCGTTATTTTGAGCGTATCTACCTAGTTTTTGCTCAATGTATTGACGGAGTTTGTAGTCTTCTTGGAGAAGTTCTGGATAACGGTCAGGTTCTGCAAACCAACGGGATTGGTGTTCTTGAGTTATACCCAGTCGAAAGCCGACTGGATGAATTTTCTGTCCCACAAAAGCTTCCTCTAAAATTTCTTACTGTACGCAATTTTCTTGTGCCTGTATGGCTGTTTACTCAGCAGTAGCAACCGCGGAAACAGCAACAGTGATATGACACGTTGGTTTGCGAATTTGGTAAGCTCGACCTTGCGCTCTGGGTTGAAACCGTTTTAGCACTGGTCCTTGGTCGGCATAGGCTTGACTGATCACCAAACTGGATCTGTCTAAACCAGCATTATGCTCGGCATTAGCTGCGGCACTTCTGAGAACCTTTAAGATGGGGTCACAAGCGCCATAGGGCATAAATTCCAGCAGGATTAGTGCTTCTCTGTATGAACGGCCGCGAATTTGATCAAGTACACGGCGCACTTTATAGGGAGAAATGCGTATATAGCGGGCGATTGCCTTAACTTCAGTAGTGTCAGTTGCCATTTTCATAACTTACTCTATGTTTGTCAATTAAAAATTTAGAATTAAAAATTAAAAATTCTCATGTTTTAATTTTTAATTTTCAATTTTTAATTGATCTATCTCCCTGATTTTTTGTCACTTTTACCATGACCTCTGTAGGTACGGGTAGGAGCAAATTCTCCTAACTTATGACCGACCATTTGTTCATTGACAAATACGGGAATGTGCTGCCGTCCATTGTGAACAGCGATAGTATGACCTACCATCAAGGGCAAAATTGTCGAAGCTCTCGACCAAGTTTTGACCACTTGTTTTTCATCTTTTGCGTTTAACTTCTCAATTTTCTTGAGCAGATGGTCAGCAACAAAAGGACCTTTTTTTAAAGAACGACCCATAGTTCAATTTTTGATTTGGGATTATTGTCAATTGATAATTGATAATGCTTAATTGTCAATTGTCAAATTTGATGTTAGGACTGACGACCACCACGACCACGTTTAGATGATTTGCGGCGACGACGGATAATCAATTTAGTGCTGGCTTTCTTGCGATTCCGTGTCTTAGCCCCTAAAGTAGGTTTACCCCAAGGTGTTACAGGACCGGCTCTACCGATAGGCGCTCTACCTTCACCACCACCATGTGGGTGATCCACTGGGTTCATGGCACTACCTCTCACCTTGGGACGACGGCCTTTCCAGCGATTTCGTCCAGCTTTACCAGCACTGAGGTTTCTGGCTTCTGTATTACCGACTTGTCCAATGGTGGCGTAGCAATCACGCCGAATCAAGCGGACTTCACCTGAAGGTAACTTTAAGGTTACATAGTTGCCTTCTTTAGCGACAACTTGAGCTACTGCACCAGCAGCCCGCACGATTTGACCACCTTTACCTGGTGTCATTTCGACGTTGTGAACACTAGTACCCAAGGGCATATTCGATAGAGGTAAGGCATTACCATCTTCGATAGGAGACTCAGGTCCAGCAATTATCTTTGTGCCTACAGTCATGCCATTTGTTTGCAAGATGTAGCGTTTTTCGCCATCTTCGTACAACACTAAAGCGATCCGCGCATTGCGGTTAGGATCGTATTCAATGGCTGTAACTGTAGCGGCCATATTCCGCTTATCTCGCTTAAAGTCGATAATGCGGTATAGTTGTTTGTGTCCGCCACCCCGACGACGGCTGGTTATCCGCCCTTGATTGTTCCGACCTTTAGGACGATGAACTGATTCAGTTAATGATTTTTCTGGCTCAGTTTTCGTAATTTCGGCAAAATCGGAGATGATAACTTGGCGAGTACTGGAGGTATAAGGGCGATAAGAACGAGTACCCATAAGTGATTTTGGAGTTTTGAATTTTTAATTCAGAATTTTTTTGATTTCGATTTTCGATTTTTAATTGTTTTTTGGCAATTATTTATTAGCCCAATTGCAAATCTCTAATCTAAAATTCTTAAACTTCTGGGAAGAGAACTTTTCTGATTTTTTCTTCGTCCCCAGGAGCAACGGTGACAATAGCTCGCTTATATTGGGGTTTATAACCAATAAATCTACCTACGCGTTTTTGTTTGCGTGGAGGGTTAGCGGTATTGACTTTGACGACCTTAACTGCAAATAGGTCTTCAATGGCGGCTCTAATTTGTGGCTTAGTGGCTTTAGGAATGACTTCAAATACGTATTTGTTTTGTTCCATGAGCATGGTCGCTTTTTCGGTGAGAATGGGGCGACGCACTAAATCCGGTAGATCACGGGTGGCAACTACTTTAGGCACTGTAGACCTCCTGGATCTTATCTAGGGTTGATGATGTGACGATAATTTTGTCAGCGTGGAGCAAGTCGTAAACGTTTAACTGGTCGGCGGGAATCAGTTTTAAGTTTTCGATGTTACGGGCTGATAAAAGCACGTTTTCTGCTATTTCAGACAAAATCAACAGTGTCTTTTGTTCTGATGTTGCACCCCATCTAGCTAATGCTGCTACGAGATCCTTGGTTTTAGGACGCTGTAACTCGTTGCTAAATTCTTCAACAACTATTAAATCTTCAGCACGGCCAACAAATGCTGTCCGCAATGCCAAACGGCGTTCTTTACGGTTCATTTTTAGGTCGAAATCTCTGGGTTTTGGTCCAAAGATCACACCACCACCACGCCATAATGGTGAACGGATAGAACCAGCACGGGCGCGACCTGTGCCTTTTTGCCGCCAAGGTTTACGACCACCACCACGAACTTCTGCACGAGTTTTAGTGCTGGCAGTTCCCTGGCGAGAATTGGTCATTTGTCTGACTAGGGCGCGGTGTACGATATGCGCCGCTGTTGTTTCTTTGGCAACCCGGAGGTCGAAGCTTGTCTCTCCGACTTGCTCTCCTTGCCAATTTTTAATTACACTCTCTACCATCTTTGTGTCCTTTGTCAGTTGTCAGTTGTCAGTTGTTAGTTGTCTTTTTTTGCCCCTAACCAATGACTAAATGACTATTTTTTGCCAACTATAGTTGCAGGAACGACGCTCACTAAAGCTCCTGGTTTGCCAGGAATAGCTCCTTTAATGATGATTAAGTTGCGTTCTGCATCTACTCGTATTACTGTCAGTTTGCGAATTGTGACACGAGTACCGCCCAAACGTCCTGCCATCCTTTTACCGGGATAAACACGACCTGGGGTTGTCCCAGCACCGATAGAACCTGGCGCTCTATGGTTTTTGGAACCGTGTGACATGGGACCGCGAGCAAAGTTGTTACGCTTCTGGTTACCGGCAAAACCGCGACCAATACTTGTACCAACTACATCTACAATTTCACCAGCACTAAAAATATCTGCTTTAATTTCTTGACCTAAAGCATAATCACCAGTGCTATCGGTGCGATATTCATTCAGATGACGGACTGGTGGGGCGGAGGATTTAGCCAAATGTCCCAACAATGGTCTGTTCAGTGACTTGGGTTTAACTTCGCCATAACCAACCTGAATGGCAGAGTAACCGTCGGTCTGTTTCGTTTTAACTTGTGTAACGGTGCATGGACCGGCTTTGATGACGGTAACAGGAATGGAGACTCCTGCTTCATCAAATATTTGGGTCATGCCCAGCTTGGTGCCGAGAATACCTACAGACACAGTTACTGGTTCTCCTTTCGTTCTATTTTTTTGGAAGTCGAATGGGGACAGGTTTTGTCACTGTCGCTTGAGTGTAAACTTTACCTCTGAAATTTGGACTGGCGTTAGACAGTGCAAATTCTCGGCGACGCAACAATTTTTGTCCCTTTTGCTTTAGTGAGTTTGTTTATTTTCACTTACTCAATCACAATAACAGGAATAAGTGCCTACTCTATGGAGAAGGTATTACTTCTGGAATCCAATGCGAGGCTTGATGGCTTTGCGCTGTGTGCAGCAATGCTTTTGTCCAAGCAGTTGCTTTGGCACTCTACCGTGGTAGCAGGACTTAAGTGGTTATTGACCCTCAGTATCCTTTTCCTTAGTCTTAACATAATGCCATGAAACCAACATTATTGCTAAGGAACTACTTATTTTCATACCCTAAACTATTGTTTAAGATTTTGCCTAATTTTTTTAGGATTTACGGGAGTGATTTGGTGTGAGAGCTTAAATATGAATTTGGCTCTTGATTTGACCTGAAAGCTTTTTTAGTTTAGCAGTCTCTTATGGAGTCAGCCAGTTTTATTCTTTTAGGGAAACTAACTAGAAACTCAGATGCTAGTAGTCTGTCAATCCAAAAATGACGGACTGTAGTGTGAGCGTCTCGCTCACGCGGGCAAGATGCCCGCACTACCAAAAACCCGTCAAAATAAATTTGACAGACTACTAGGACTAACTAGAAACTCTAAATAAGAAAGATGCCTAGCTAATTATACTATTCGGTCACAATCTAATAATATAAACTATTCATGACTTTTTGTCCAGTATTTTTTTGCTTTATGATGGGATGCTGAGGCGGAGGTAGGAAAAATTACCCATATTCCGGTTCCGAATTTTCAAGATTGGGAAAAATATCCTGCTTCATTTAACTTAATCTACCACTAGAGAGTGAATAATAGAGATATCTAAGTGGGATAGGAGAAAAATCTATGGCACTAATTACCACTGGCAACGGTTTCATCCGCAATTTGGAGAAATTTGGGGCGTTGGGTGTTTATGTTCCTCTGGAGGGGGGCTATGAAGGTCGCTATTTGCGCCGATTACGGTCAACTGGCTATGTGGCATTGCATATTACTGCGAGGGGACTGGGTGATGTGGCTGCGTATCTGATGCAAGTTCATGGTGTTAGACCACCACATTTAGGCAAAAGAAGCAATAGTAGTGGTGCGGCGGTGGGTGATGTATATTATTTACCACCAATGATCAGTTCTCATTTGGCACAATTACCTCCTAAGTCTAAGGGGTTGGTGTTGTGGATTATTGAGGGAAATATTCTTTCTGATCAGGAAGTTGAGTATTTGATGAATTTGCCTAAGTTAGAACCACGGGTTAAGGTGGTAATTGAGAGAGGTGGCGATCGCATTTTCCGCTGGACTCCTTTGGAAAAGACACTGTTAGCTAGTTAAGCAAATTGTCAGGGTGGGGAAAACCCCGCCCCTACTATGCAATTATTTCTAATTCTGTATTTCCTGTTGTACCCAGGTACGAAAGGACTTACTAGCTTGCACTTCATCTATTTGGCAATCTTGCAAAAATTGATAAAGTTTTGCTTTGGTGATTATAGAAAATGTGGGACTTTTTTCTCCTTCAACATATTGATGATTTTGAAGTTGATAAAATAGCACTATTTCACCGTTATAACGCCAAAATTCTGGTACACCCATGCTGGCATAAAAAGCAAGTTTATTGATGTCAGTA
The DNA here is from genome assembly GCF_008121535.1 of Dolichospermum sp. UHCC 0315A. Lineage (GTDB taxonomy): Bacteria > Cyanobacteriota > Cyanobacteriia > Cyanobacteriales > Nostocaceae > Dolichospermum > Dolichospermum lemmermannii. The sequence continues at coordinate 2,308,485 of NZ_CP043056.1, read as the reverse complement.
TGAGTAATATCTACTTCTACAATTAAGTCTGGTGGTGGATCTTCATTTAAATCAACTTTTTTCCCAACTACTTGAGGTTGATTTTGAATGTAATAACAATTATCAGGTTCAGCACTTCTTTGTAAATCATCACGATTTAAGGTAGTTGAACCCATTGTTTTAATTTTCAATCCACTTTCTTCTACCAAAATGCGGATAAATAGTTCAATTAATCTGGTAGCACTTTCATGTTCTTCTAATGGCATAGTAATTTCTAATGTCCCTTGATCATAGATAAGTCGAGAGGAACGACTTTGCCCTAATGCTGCTAAAATTTGCTGATAATTTTGCCAACTGATATTGTGGAAAACTACTCGCTGTTCTGCGGGGGTAGTTTCTGGGGTAATATTGTTTGGTTTAGTGATTGTACTAACCATAGTTGCCTTTAAATTTAGCTTAATAGTTATTATAATATATTACGTAAAAGCGAGAACCGAGTGAATTTAAATTTGTCTACTCCCTTACAATTAATTGGACGTTCTGTAGAGTTTCAGCGGATTATTGAAATACTGGCAAAAGACGGTGATTTGTTAATTACTGGAGTCCCTGGTAGTGGGAGACGCACTTTAGTGAGAGGTGCAGCACAGGAGGTGAATACAGTTATCTTGGAAATAGACTGCATTCGCGCTACAGAAGCAGAGAGATTTGTGCAATTACTAGCGGAAGCGATTAGTCAAAACTGGGAAGCAGAGAAAGTTCAAACTTGGCTGAATGAAAATTCATCGGCATTTTTTACTTTTAATTCTGAAACTCAACTCAAACTAATTCGTTCTTTGGAACAGGAACAACTATGGCAAGCTTTCGCCAGTTTGTTAGACTTATTGGAAATAATGGCGGTTGATTTAAATCACCGCATATTGCTGATTTTAGAAAGTTTTCCCCATATTCGTTCTTGGGATCGTCATGGTTTATGGGAAACTACATTTAGGAAAGAAGTTAAGGCTTATCCTCATGTTAGCTATGTACTAATAGCTACGATTGCCGAGTCTAGCCAACATTCAGATGATACTAATTATCCCCTAGAAACTATCCAATTAGCCCCTTTAGCTAAGGATATTTTAGCCTTGTGGGCGAGGGAAATTTTACATACGCAAGGTTTCACCTTTGACTGTCATAGTCAAGCCTTACAGCTATTTCTAGAGGCGGTACAGGGACATATTGGCGATGGGATGGCGATTATTCGGCGGTTATCTGCGTCCCGTTGTGCAGATGGTTTAATTCGGGAGGAAGATGTTCAAAAGGCTATTGCAGGATTATTGAGAGATTTATCTATGACTTATGAATCTTTGCTGATGTTGTTACCTGCAAATCAGGTACATTTATTGGAATCTTTGGCTATTGATCCTACGGATAAACCTCAGAGTAAGGAGTATATTCAAAAGCACGGTCTTTCACGGGGTGGGAGTCTGCAAGGTGCGTTAACTGGGTTACAGCATAAGGGTTTGATTTATGATGCTGAACATGGTTATCGGTTAGCTATGCCTTTGTTAGCTTTGTGGTTGCGGGAACGGTTGAGTTAATTTTGTTTCGCGCAAAGACGCTAAGGTGCAAAGGCGCGAAGGAAGAAGGTTAGAAGGTTACAATTCTGGTAAAAATTCAGGTTCTAATATTTGTGTGATTTCATAATGACAATTTTCTGGAAAGGTTTCATAGGGGAGGTTTGTTTCTTTGACTGCTAAGTTAATTCCATCTTGATAACTTAATAAAAAGGCTTCTTCTAAATAGGATTTTAAGCTGGGACTATCTGCTAATATTCGTTTGATTTGAGTCCGTTGTTCTCGAATTGTTGCTAACCAACTATTACTACGTTTTTCTGGTTGATGTTGCCATTTTAGTAGGTGTCCTAATAACAAGGCTAAACGGTTGGTTAATTCTCTTCTTTCTTGTCTTCCCAATGTTTCTATTTCTTCAATTAAGTTGAGTTTATCGAGTGTTTCCCATTTTTCTTCTCTGAGTAGTTGTGCTTGTGTTTTTGTCCATCCATAAAAATCAGAATTGTACAGTGTATTCATGGTTTTTACCTGTAAACTACTATATATTATTTAATTGTCTGAATCAGGATTTTCAGGATTTTAGGATTTTCAGGATAGGAATTTGTCTGAATCAGGATTTTCAGGATTTTAGGATTTTCAGGATGTGAATTTGTCTGAATCAGGATACTCAGGATTTAAGGATTTTCAGGATAGGAATTTGTCTGAATCAGGTGGTTATCTCGACTTCGCTGGATAACCACCTGATTCAGACATTCTCCCTAAAACCGTCCATTTCCCTGAACAATATGCTTCACGGTTGTCAATGTTTCCAAACTAATAAATCCCCTGCGATGTCCTTTTTGATTGGACATTCCTAAAAATACAGCCTCTCCTCGTGAGGAGTGACGGGAAAAACGCGGGGAAGCATTTATGTAGGTAGAGGCGCTATTTACTCCTAATGCAAATTGGCGACTTTCTTGGTAGGATTCGGTGACAATACTATCAGCATGACTGCTACTATATTGATTAATCCAAGCGATCGCACTTTCTAAACTATCTACTAACTTAAAAGCTACTGTTTTGGTTAAATACGGTGTTCCCCATTCTTCATCTTTGGCTAATTGCAATTGGGGAAATGCTGCAACTAGTTCTGCATCTCCTTTGAGTTGAAAACCTTTTTCTTTTAAACTACTCCACAGCACTGATAAGGAAGATGGTAAGGCTTGACGATGCACTAAAACTTTTTCAATGGCATTGACTTGATCTGGTTCGCTTTCATGGCTATCCATAATCATCCAGCGAATCATTTCTAAGCTACTGTTGATTGACCAATACAGATAACAATTACCCATTGCTGATTTTAACACTGGGCAGGTTGCTTGTCTGACCACCTGTTGAATTAAACTGGAACGTCCGTAGGGAATAACTAAACTTAAATACTGATCTTGGGTAACTAAGTCTCGCACTGAAGCACCATGTTCAGCGGTGATTAATTCTACACAACCTGCGGGTAATCCGACTTTTGTAATGGCTGTTTGCAGGGCGTTAGCGATCGCTGTATTGGAGTTACTAGCTTCCGTACTACCTTTAAGAATAATACTATTGCCAGTTTTTATGCAAAAACCAGCAGCGATCGCCCCTAAATCGGGGAAAGCCTCATAAATAAAGGCAATCACCCCTAAAGGCATTAATTGAGTATAACTTTGAGAGTCTTCCTGTTGATAATCAGCAGTTCTCACCCGTCGTAAAGGATCAGATAATTCTCCCAATCGTTGCAGAATCTTAATAGTATTCTCCAACCGAGAGGGAGTTAGCTTCAACCAGTCCAAAATTAATTCGGGAACTGCCATTTCTCGACTTGCTTCTAAATCCAGAGTATTAGCTTCGAGAATTTCATCAAAATCACTTTCTATCGCTTGTGCCATTGCTAACACAGCGCGACTCCTATCTATCCCCTTAGTCGTTCCCAATTTCAGGGAAGCCTGAAAAGCGCGGTTAGCACTTGTCATAGGTTCGGGGTAATCATCAATCACTTCACCTGTCATGGAGTTAACGTCTGTAAGTAAGCCAGACCATTAGTGCTGGCAGAATTACCAATAGCACTGCTACAATTGTCCAAGCTATGATATTGGAACTATTAGCCAATCGTAGAGCTAATGGTAGCCATATAATCACTAACACAAAAATAATGCTGAGTGCTACTGGCAAATAGTTTTGTCCTAATCCGGGTTGAACAATTTGCCAATTATTGCCTTTCCAGCGCCAAGCACGTTTATATGGATAGGTAGTAGAAAGTTGCTCTAATACATATCCATTTTCTTCGACAACAAAAATCTGCTGACAGCGATCGCATCCGAAAGCTTCTGTTAGCGTGATAGGAATCAAATGTCCCTTGCGACGACAAGGACAAGCGTATTCCGTATTTAAGTCAATTTTATCCGGTTTTTGAGGTTGCACAAGCGAGATAAATAACTTGGGCGGTTTTTTTACATTATTCCCCAATTTTCCTGAAAATCAGTATGGGAAACTCTAAAATTACGTCTAATGATATAGCTGGGAAAGTCTAATAACAAACTATCCCAACTTAAAAATCCATCATCTACCAATTTAGTAGAGATGGAAAATCTTTTAGTGTTACTTTAATATATCAACTTTAAGTGAACTACCTACACTTCCCTTGCGGGTAAGTATAGGCTTCCTACCCAGTTAACAGCTTTTTGCTCTTCGAGAACAACAAGACTGATGTTAAGGCGATAGGCTGACCCCTCGTTCCAAAGGCAAAATCAAGGTTAATCAACAAAAATGATCATGTATCTAGCTTGGTTATCGCTATTCTCTTGCCTTGCCGAGATATTCAATTCATAACACAAATTTTGGGAATTGTCTCCATGTTTTCCTTCCTTGCTGTCGCGTTGGTCGGAAAACCGTCGTCAATTCACGCGCCATTCATGCCCCGCTGCCCTATCGGGTCAGACGTGGGGCTTCTGTCGGTTAAGCTAAAAAGCGGGTGATGGGATTCGAACCCACGACATCAACCTTGGCAAGGTTGCGCTCTACCACTGAGCTACACCCGCGAACTTACCAATAGACTTATTATTCCAGATATATTCAGGTTTGTCAACCCCTAAATTAAATTATTTTTTTGTCAGTAGGGGCGAAGCATTTGGAAGATAAATTATCGGTCATTGCCAAAAATAGTTCTCCAAATGCTTCGCCCGTACAGTTGTCCGTTGTCATTACCAATTACCAATTACCAATTACCAATTACCAATTACCAATTACCAATTACCAATTACCAATTACCAATTACCAATTACCCATTACCTATCACCCATTACCCAATTAACCTGCTAAATTCGGGCGTAATTGCCGCATGAGAGTCGCCATTTCTATGGCGTTCATGGCATATTCCCAACCATGATTACTCTTGATGCCGGCTCGTTCTAGGGCTTGCTGCATGGTATCTGTGGTCAAAATCCCGAAAATTACCGGCACACCTGTTTGGAAACTGGCCGCAGCAATACCTTTAGAAACTTCCGATGATACATAATCAAAATGCGGTGTTTGTCCTTTGATGACTGCACCCAGGCAAATTATGGCATCATAACGGCCAGACATTGCTAATTGACGGGCTATATTGGCAACTTCAAAACTACCGGGAACCCAAACATAGTCTACTTGCTGTCCTTCTGGATCAGGATCTATACCATGACGTTTTAAGCAATCTTTACATCCTTCTACGAGTTTCATGGTGACAAGATCATTAAAGCGAGCGATGATCAATGCAAAGCGCAAAGACTCGGTGTGCTGAAAATTTCCTTCAAAAACTGCCATAACTGCCTCTAAATAAATTTACAATAACTGCTTTACCAATATACTTTTCTGCCATCAAAATAGAAGAGCAGAAAAGCACAATCAGGAAAAAGTAGTTTAGAAAAAGAAAATTTTTTCTGTTTAACTCCTTACCTAAGCTTTTCTGCTCTTAATAGAGTATATGGTATGCGTTAGTAAATGATTAAAGCATTCAACTAAACCACAAAAAAGTTTAATATACCAACTAACACGACTAAAGCCGCCCAAATACCCGAACCAACCCAGAGTAGTTTTTTAGATTCTACCCAGTTTTGAGGAGTGGCGTAAACAACAGGTACACCAATCACAAGCACGAAGGAGAACAAGACTAATGATATTAAAGCGATTTGAAATACTATGCTCATTTTGTTTTTCCCAACATAACTAAATCTTAGTTTTCCCAGAACTGCTGCTGTATAAACAGTCTAGGGTTTTCAGTGAACCTTATGAACTCATAAGGCATCACCTGATCAATTAATATTTTACGTCTGGTTGTAACAGTTGCTCACTTCTGATCCGCCAATCTGTTTTTTCTTTAGGTGATTGGTGATTGGTAATTGGTGATTGGTAATTGGTGATTGGTGATTGGTGATTGGTGATTGGTGATTGGTGATTGGTGATTGGTGATTGGTGATTGGTGATTGGGAAATTGATTAGGATAAAAATTATATTCTCTGTTACCTGACTCCTGAACTCCTTCTTCCTTCCTCCTGAACTCCTGAACTCCTTCCTCCTGAACCCCTTCTTCCTTCTTCCTTCTTCCTTCTTCCTTCTTCCTTCTTCCTTCTTCCTTCTTCCTTCTTCCTTCTTCCTTCTTCCTTCTTCCTCCTGACTCCTGACTCCTGACTCCTATCTTAAAAATATATGGATTTAATTCTTTGTCACACAACTGCGGATTTTGATGCTTTGGGGGCAGCGGTAGGGTTAACTTGTCTCAAACCAGGGAGTAAAATTGTCTTGACTGGGGGCGCACATCCTCCTGTACGGGACTTTTTAGCGTTACATCGTGACGAGTATCCGTTGATTGAAAGACGTTCGGTAAATCCTGAAAAAATTCGCTCTTTAATGGTTGTGGATACTCAAAAGCGCGATCGCCTCGGTAAAGCCGCTATCTGGTTCGATTTACCCAGTGTTCAAGAAATCATCGTTTACGATCATCATTTTGGACAGGAAAGAGACATTCCCAGCACTCAATTATATATTGACGAAGTGGGGGCGACAACTACCTTAATGGTAGAAGAATTGCAAAAAAATAATATTTCTTTAAATTCTGCCCAAGCAACTGTAATGGCTTTGGGTATTCATGTGGATACAGGTTCATTAACCTATAAACAATCTACAGCCAGAGATGCTTTAGCGTTGGCTTGGCTAATGCAGCAGGGGGCAAATTTATCAGTTATTTCTACTTATCGTGATCCTGGTTTATCACCACAATTACAACAATTATTAACTGTAGCTTTAGAAAATTTACAATATCTGTGTTTGCGGGGATATACCATTGCTTGGGTAACACTAAAAACCGATGGTTTTGTCCCAGGTTTATCAGGTTTAGCTTCCGAAATTATTGATTTAACAGAAACCGATGCTGTACTGTTAGCAAATGAATATTCTTTAGATGAAAATGATTGGCGCTTAACAGTAATTGGCAGAACGCAAATTCCCCAAACAAATCTTAATTCCTTATTTCAACCTCATGGTGGTGGTGGACATTCTCAAGCCGCATCTTTTAATCTTCGCACTACAGATTCCCAACCAATTTTACAACAATTATTAGATGGTTTAAAAGCCCAAATTCCCCATCCTCCCACAGCTAGAGATTTGATGTCTTCTCCAGTGCGGACAATTCGCCCTGATACTACTATAGCCGAAGCCCAGCGGATTTTATTACGTTATGGACATTCAGGTTTATCTGTAGTGAATAATCAAGATTTATTAATCGGAATTATTTCCCGACGGGATTTAGATATTGCTTTACATCATGGGTTTAGTCATGCACCAGTTAAAGGTTATATGACAAGTAATTTAAAGACAATTACCCCTGACACCTCTTTACCAGAAATTGAGTCTTTAATGGTGACTTATGATATTGGCAGATTACCAGTATTAGAAAAGGGGCAATTAGTTGGTATTGTTACTCGCACCGATATTTTAAGAGAATTACATCAATTAACAATTCAAAATTTAGAATCAATAACTGAAAAAGATTCTCAGGATTTAGGACTGAATAATGAATTAGAAAAACGTCTGACACCGCAACTTTGGCAATTACTGACTACAGCATCGCAAGAAGCAGAAAAACGCGGTTGGCATCTTTATTTAGTTGGTGGTGCAGTGCGAGATTTGCTATTATCAAAAGCGGAAAATCGCAGTTTGATGATTAATGATATTGATTTAGTCGTTGATGGTTTTCATAAAACCGCAGACGTTGGTGCAGGGGTAGAATTAGCTAAAGCCTTACAGCAAATTTATCAAAATGCCAGATTAGAAATTCATGGTGCTTTTCAAACTGCGGCTTTGTTATGGCATAAAGATTTAGTATTAGATTCCTTATGGGTGGATATTGCCACAGCTAGAACTGAGTTTTATCCTTACCCAGCAGCTAATCCAGAGGTCGAAGCTAGTTCTATTCGGCAAGATTTATATCGGCGAGATTTTACGATTAATGCCATGGCTTTAAGGTTAACTTCTCCTCGTGCTGGTGAATTATTAGATTTCTTTGGTGGTTTTATAGACTTACAAAATCAGCAAGTTAGAATTTTACACGCTAATAGTTTTATTGAAGATCCGACTCGGATTTATCGCGGTGTGCGGTTTGCAGTGCGGTTTGGATTTTCTCTAGAACCACAAACAGAAACTTATATTCGTTATGCTATAAATAGTGGAGTTTATGATCGCACTAGTCAAGAAAATAGTAAAACTCCGGCTTTGCAAACTCGACTAAAAACTGAATTAAAATATATATTAGCAGCAGATTATTGGCAATCAGCTTTAGAATTATTGGATAATTTGGGGGCTTTACAATGTATTCATCCTACTTTAAAATTAGATGTGGAACTTTCTCGACAATTAAATTTATTAAAACACTGTTTAAGGAAATTTGACAAAAAACAAACTTTAATAAATTGGCAAATGCGTCTAGAAGTATTAATTGCCTATTTACAACCAGAATATCGGGGAAAAGTAGCTAGAAATCTGCAATTAGTTGATGATAGTATTGTCAGATTAGATAAATTATCTCAAATTCAAGCTGAGATAATTACGTTATTACCAACTTTTGAAAAACCCAGTCAAACTATTTATTTACTCAAAAGATATGATTTGCAGACTTTAATCTTAATTGCTTTACAAAGTCCCCGCAAAATCAGAAGACGGATTTGGCAATATTTAACAAATTGGGGAAATATTCAACCGCTGTTAAATGGGAATGATTTAAAACAATTGGGTTATAAACCTAGTCCCCAATATAAGCAAATGCTTGATGATTTATTAACTGCTACTGTAGATGGTATAATTAAAGATAAAGCTGAAGCACAAGAATTTTTAGCCAAGCATTATCCTGGGTAATGGAAATTAAAAATATGAGGTTGATATGCAAATTCAAACATCCAGCAAATACTATACTCCAGAAGAATATTTAGAACTAGAAGAAAAATCAGAAGTTAAAAACGAATATATACACGGAGAGATTATACCTATGAGTGGTGGAACTACGAATCATAATGAAATCGCAGGTAATTTTTATCTACATTTTAAATTAAAAATGCGGAATCAAAATTACAAGATTTATATGGGTGATGTTAAATTATGGCTACAACGTTATCAAATCTATACTTATCCAGATATTATGGTAATTCAAGGAGAACCAATATATCAAGGAACTGGAACTACTCAAGTCACAAATCCGTTAATGATTGTCGAAGTGTTATCTAAATCAACTATAAATTATGATAAAACCGACAAATTTAGATTTTATCGTTCTCTTCCTGAATTAAAGGAATATATTATGATTAACCAATATGAATATTTTATTGAACAATTTGCTAAAAATGCCGAAGGACAATGGGTATTAACTGAATATGAATCAGTAAATGATATATTGTCTTTAAAATCCATAGATTTTCAAATTCCCTTCAATGATATTTATGAAGGTGTAAATTTCCAGTAGGTTGGGTTGACCTATGTTACCCAACATCATATTATTGTCTGATAGCGTAGCTATATCAGGATTTACAGAATTTAAAAACAATATTAATTTACTGATAACATCCACGTTAGAAATGATAAAATTGGCTCAACTGGTGGCAATGGATATTCAGTAATATCAATAGTGACTGAATTACCCTCCAGTTTTAAAAATTTCCAAGTAGTTCCACTGGTGACAGAACCGAAAATTATGGGAATGTTGACATTATTAGCAGCATTAAATTTTTGGGCAGCTACCATTTCTGCAATACACTGACCTAAACCACCATTAAGATTTTCTTTTTTTGCTTCTATAATTATAACTACTGGAGCTTGAATTTCTAATTGGCTTAGTGATTTACTAATCAGAAAGTCACAAATACCATTGAGTCCAATACTAGAATCAACGGTAAAATCTTCTCCAGAAAAAAGGCTAATTTGACGATCTAATAATCGTCGAACTGCTGTTAATACAGGGCTAATAATCCATTCAGAACGGGCTTTTTCACTACCCCTTGCAAGTACCAATGGTAAACCTTCTTCTAGTTCTTGACGTAGCAAATCATCAGGTTTTACAGGAGGTACATCTGGAAAAAACCGTCCTCCTTCATGGATGGCGATCGCTAAATCCTGACGGACTTTTTTTAGTGTAAAATCACTGTAGGGCATAGTTATAATTAATTTTTGCTACAAAAACAGAGTTTAGTTCCGTAGGTTGGGTTGTGGAACGTAAACGTATCCCTGCGGGACACTGCGTGAACGCGGAGCAATCGGAACGAAACCAAACATCATATTATTAAAACATATTATTAAAACTTTTGTTGGGTTGCGCGATTCCTGCGGAGCGCTTCGCTATCGCTTAACCCAACCTACATTTGATTGTAGATTAAATTGTATCAGGATCTATATTTAATTCCCGCAACTTTGCTGCTAAACGTTCTGCGGTTTCTTCAGGGGTAAAAACTAGCTTTCCTTCTGGTGTAAAATACCGCAATAATCCCTCATGAATTCCCAAATATAAATCTAATTGCTCACTCCATAAATGTCCTTTTTCATTTGCTTCTAGAGGTTGATATTTTCCATCTAATAAATGAAAACCTGCAAATTCTAGCGTATAAGGATCAAACCAAAAATAATCCGGTGTGCGGAAAGTATTTTGATAAAGTTCTTTTTTGTATTCTCTATCTGTATTCGCTGTAGTTGGTGAGAGAATTTCTAAAATTACATTGGGATATTTACCGTCTTCATTCCAAACTACCCAACTTTTCCGAGTTTTGCGTTCTGTTCCTAGCACAACAAAGAAATCAGGACCTCGGAAATATTCTGATTTTTTCTGATTAGGACTATAGTAAATGGTGAGATTTCCCGCAGCATAGAAATCAGTTTTATCTTTCCACAACCATTTGAGACATTTGATTAAGAGCATAATTTGCTCTAGATGTAGTTCTGTTTCCACGGGAGGTTCATCACTATATAAATCACTGATGGGAAAAATCACATCTTGAGAGATGTTTTCTTTAAGTTCTAATTCTTGAGTAATCATCATAATATGACACCAAGTCGTTATTTGTTGATTATAGCATCGAATTACAAGATCCCCGACTTATTAAAGAAGTCGAGGATCTGACTAAAAACCAACATTATTAAAACATATTATTAAAACTTTTGTTGGGTTGCGCGATTCCTGCGGAGCGCTTCGCTATCGCTTAACCCAACCTACATTTGATTGGAGATTAAATTGTATCAGGATCTATATTTAATTCCCGCAATTTTGCTGCTAAACGTTCTGATTTTCTCGCTTCCTTTTCGGCTCTTTTAGCTTGTATTTCTGCTCTTTGGGTTTCCTGTTCTGCGGTTTCTTCAGGGGTAAAAACTAACTTTCCTTCTGGTGTAAAATACCGCAATAATCCCTCATGAATTCCCAAATATAAATCTAATTGCTCACTCCATAAATGTCCTTTTTCATTTGCTTCTAGAGGTTGATATTTTCCATCTAATAAATGAAAACCTGCAAATTCTAGTGTATAAGGATCAAACCAAAAATAATCCGGTGTGCGGAAAGTATTTTGATAAAGTTCTTTTTTATATTCTTTATCTGTATTAACTGTAGTTGGTGAAAGAATCTCTAAAATTACATTGGGATATTTACCGTCTTCATTCCAAACTACCCAACTTTTCCGAGTTTTGCGTTCTGTTCCTAGCACAACAAAGAAATCAGGACCTCGGAAATATTCTGATTTTTTCTGATTAGGACTATAGTAAATGGTGAGATTTCCCGCAGCATAGAAATCATCTCTATCTTTCCACAACCATTCTAGACATTTGAAAAGGAGAATTATTTGTCTTAAATGTAGTTCTGTTTCCACGGGAGGTTCATCACTATATAAATCACTGGGAGGAAAAATCACATCTTGAGAGATATTTTCTCTACATTTTAATTCTTGAGTAATCATCATAATATGACACCAAGTCGTTATTTGTTGATTATAGCATTAATTGTCTGAATCAGGATTTACAGGATTAAAAGATTAACAGGATGTGATATTCATTAATCCTGACAATCCTTAAATCATGGATATCCTGATTCTGACATTATTATATTCATTAATCCTGACAATCCTCAAATCCTGGGTATCCTGATTCTGACATTATTATATTCATTAATCCTGACAATCCTTAAATCCTGGATATCCTGATTCTGACAATTTCTTTTTTTATCGAACCACAGAGAACACAGAGAACACAGAGAAAATGTAAAAATTATCTGCGTTTAATTTTTGATATTTCATCCTGACAATCCTTAAATCCTGGTTATCCTGATTCAGACATTTCTCTAATTATATTCATTGTTTCGACACTCACGGTACAGACTCTCATTAATAAATCAATTACCTGTTCTTTGTAATCTGCGAAACGATAGGTATTGAATTTTTCCGCAATGGTTGGATCTTTTGGTTTCTTTTCTTTATATTGATCTAATATCCATTCTAACGCGCAACGATTACCCAGCATATATTCCCAAGCTATTTTCGGAATATTTTCTAATGTGGTGACATCATCTAAGATAATACTATTTTTAGTTTTATCGGCTTTGAGTTTTGGTTTGGGTGTTTTTTGATTGTCTTTTAAGGGAATATCAAGACGGGTTAAATTATAAGGTGTAACTGTTTCATAATTAATATGTAGTTCCATGAGTTGTTTTCCCCAATTAACCCATTTTTGGAAGTTTTCATAATAGGGTAAACGGGGAAATTCGCGTTTTAAGTTGAGTTCGTATTTGCTGCGATAAGCTGGGTTATGTAAGACTGCGTAGGTATAATGAAAAATGTCTATTTTGGTAATTGCTATATCTTGGTAATGGGTTTGAATTTGTTTTAGTCCCCAGTCGGTTATATTATCAATGCGTTTTCCTTCTTTGTCATAACGGTAGAGGGGAAATGATTGAGTTGCGTTAGGAAGATAAGTATCTAAACTAAAAATACAATCTGTAACAATCAATGAAAAATTACCTCTTTTACCAAATGAGTAAGTTATTACTTGATTTCTGTCGTGATTTTTATGAAAAATGCTAGGTATTTGATACTGCATTTCATTTACATATTTATTATAGTATAAGTATTTTTTTACATAAGGTCTATAAAAAGAATTTATAATACATTCTTTGTTCAGTATAAGTTTGTTATCTTTTTGTAGCTGTTTTTTTAATTCTCTTGTCCATTTAATTGAATTTGATAGAGAATAATCAGAAATATTACTCTTTATTAATTTAATTCTTTCAGCATTAAATTCATCAAAGAAAAACGACATTTTATCAAAAATATTACTTTCTGAAAAATCATAAACCCAATCATCTCGATTAGTAACAACACCCAATGAAAACAATTTAAAAACTGCTTTTTCTTCGTCTAGATGCTTTACAAGCTTAGTCTCTTTATTAACTAATGGTAATAAATCTTCAAAATCATTTTCCTTAATTTTTATCCAGTTATGATTTATGTCTGAAATAATATGCTCAAAACAAATTTCAGATAATTTAGAATCACTAATAAATTTTAGTTTTGTATCTGCTGTTTTTAATTGAGGGGTGGAACTATAAAATATTTTGCATGGTAAACGATTATTAGTTTCTTTTTTTATCATAAAACTAATTGCTATTCCTACTTGAACATTAAAGACATTACCAGTTTTATCTCCTCCTCTAATATCTCCACCTAAATCAATAATATAAATTTCGCTAAATTCATCAAAAACGGCTTTTCTAAAACCATCAGCTTCTTTTGAATGGATAAAAGAAGAATTAGTAATAAAAGCTAAAATTCCGTTTTCATTTAATCTATTTGTAGCCCAGCGAAAGAAACGAGAATACATATCATATCGCTTTGTTTTCTGAGCGGTGCTATATTTTACATAACTTTCCTTAATTAATTTATCTATTGCTGGATAAGATCGGTTTTTATTATTATCATTTTCATTTTGTTGATTTGCATTATAAGGAGGATTACCAATAATCACAGAAATAGTTCTATCATTCTGTCTTTTGATTCTTGCGGTATTCTCCACACTCATAGCAAACAAATCCAATTGCTTACCCGCAAAAGAAGTATTATCCAAAGTATCCACAAAACAAATATTTTCAAACTCCTCATACACCCCCATTTTCTGTTTATAGGTGTATTCAATATTCAAATTTGCAATGTAATAAGGCAAAATTGCCACCTCATTACAATGAATTTCATGTTTATATTTGTGTTCTAAACTCTGCTTTGGTAAATAATCAATTAATTCAGTAATAAAAGTCCCCGTTCCCGTCGCCGGATCTAAAATTTCTACATCCTTATCCGCTAACAACTTCCCAAAATGTTTATGTACTAGAAAATCTGTACTTTCAATCATAAACCTAACAATTTCATTAGGAGTATAAGTAAGTCGGCCCAATAAAATCGATATATGTTTAGTTTTGTAAAAACCGTGAAACACCCTATTTATAAGGTATTCGTTAATTTATATTTCGTTACATAGATTGATTTTTTAACGCCGACCTACTTAGACAATTCCTAATCTATCCGCAGCTTTAGGATTATATGCTTTGTAAAAATTCTCATACAAGGCTTTGAGAAACTTCTGTTTTTCTTGATGATTATAAATATTAGCCGCAGTGCGTCGAATAACTGCATAATATCTTTCAATTGTTCCCAGAGTATTTTTCTTCACGCTTCCCGTAAAAAAGGTAGAAATTACCCCTTGTAATTCTCCCGCAATATTATTTTCTCTGTGAAATTGCGATTCATTAAAAATATTGATAAAAATATCTTCCGTTAAAATATGCTGAATCATCATTTCCCGAATATCAAATAAACTGATTTCCGGGTTAATTGATTCCTTGCAAATTCCCCAAAACTTATCCCGCGCAGTTTGAAAAGATGTGTTATTTTCCCCTTGACAATCTATCAAATCTCTGAGAGAATTTAGTACAGTGGGTAAATCTTGCTTAAAAATTTCTATCGCTTCCCGAAAATCCTTAACTTCAGGACGCACATAATTAATAAAACTGGTAATAATTCCATCTACTGCGTCAGCATCCTTCATAGATACACGCATAGTTTCTGTGCTAGATTGAATTAAAACCGCAGTTTGGGAATCTTCAAATAAAATATTACTATCGGGATAACCTTTATTTAATTTCTTTTCTATTTCTTCATCTAATTTATCATATTGGTCTTTGCTTTCCCAATAACCCCAATCTAACCGCAAAGCATCTTTAATTGTGCCATCAGGATAAACAAGTTTACCATTTGGTAATCTATAATCTAATTCAGGAATCAGTAAAAAATCTCTCGGTTTGCAATATTCATTGAGGAGATTTTGAAAAGCCACACGAATAGAAGTTTCTTTGCGAGAACCACCATATTGAATGATTTTTTCGACTTCGGCTTGATATTGAGTTACCAGGAGTCTAGACATAGCTGCACCACAAAATTTAAATATATTTGTATTTTTAGGTTCTTAGAGGATGTTTGAAAAGTTTTTAATGTATAAATAAAACCCTCTCCAAACCTCTCCCCGCGTCGGGGAGAGGCTTTGAAACCCCCATTCCCTTGTAGGGAAGGGGGGAAGGGGGGTTAGGTTTCTAGAGATTATCGGTTTCATATAATACTTTCCAAACAACCTCTTATACTGGCTCTGTAATTTGATTTAAGTTAATATTCTCAATCAAAGGAATATTTAACCCTAAACGTAAACGTAAAGCCAACCAATCACTTAGAGCTTCTCTCAATTCACGCCGACAACCTTCTAATGTTTTATAATTTGCCCATACTCCCTGCAAACCTGGAATTTCACCCCAATAAGTACCATCATCTTCAATAATTTCATAAACTGCTAATTCCATTGCTTTATCAATGTAACTTGCCAGCATTTTTACTATTTCCTGTTAAGACGTAAATATTTCTTATGTTACAGCAGTTTTCATCTATTTAAACGATACTCTGAATAAGTCCATTTCTTTGTGCCTTGACCCTTTTGGGTTTACTCTGACGAGAGATACCTATCTACAGTGGTTGCATTTCACCAACTCAGAAAACTTTCAGATAGAAGCATTACGGGCTATATACAGGTTATAATTCTTTTTGCGGAGCAACTTTACAAAAATTTATGAGTAATCCCCTTGTGCAAGCCTTTTTCGTAGGCAGAGCAGTCGCTGAAGTGATTAATGAGCGCGTAGAAGTCGCCTTGACTGATGCTTTGAGTGAACTAGGCAAATTTGATGCTGAAACTAAAGAGCAACTACGCCAGTTTACAGAAGAAGTGATGGCACGAGCTAATCGAGCAGCGGAATCGTCTGCAACTGGTACAACCACAGGTAATAGTTCATCTGGTGGAGATCCAGTAGACTTACAGACAGAAATTGACGAATTAAGGGCAGAAATCGCTCTATTAAGAAGTGAATTGCAGAAGCATCGCAATGCTGCAAAATAGGTAATAGGTGATGGGTAATGGGTAATTGGTAATTGGTAATAGGTAATAGGTAATTGGTAATGTGAAAAAATATTCTCCCCTGCCCCCCTACCTCCCCTACTTCCTCTACCTCCCCTACCTCCCCTACCTCCCTTACTCCCTGCCTCCGCAACAACCCGACGGTATAAGAAAAATATGGAACAAGGTTACTCAGACAAAGCATACCGTTGGAATCGGGAAGAATACTCTAGCAAACGCCGCTTTGTGGATATTTGGTCTTTTGTCTTGACCTTGATGTTCAAAATTTGGCGCTATAACAAAGCTTGGAGTTACTCCGGTGGTGTAACAGAATCTAAGCAAGCAGCTAGACGCAAAGCCCAAGCAATCTGGATTAGAACCACGTTTTTAGATTTGGGTCCGACTTTTATTAAGATTGGACAATTGTTTTCAACTCGTGCGGATATTTTCTCTGCTGAATATGTGGAGGAGTTATCTAAGTTACAAGATAGAGTCCCAGCATTTAGTTATGAACAGGTAGAAGGAATTATTGAGCAGGAATTAGGTAAGACTGTTCCCACACTTTTCCAAGATTTTGAACCTGTTCCCCTCGCTGCTGCTAGTTTGGGTCAAGTCCACAAGGCCACCTTGTATACTGGTGAGTCAGTAGTTGTCAAAGTCCAACGTCCAGGACTCAAAAAGCTGTTTGAAATTGATTTAGGCATTCTTAAAGGTATTGCTCGCTATTTTCAAAATCATCCCAAATGGGGACGCGGCAGAGATTGGATGGGTATATATGAAGAATGTTGTCGCATTCTCTGGGAAGAAATTGATTATCTGAATGAAGGACGCAATGCCGATACTTTTCGCCGGAATTTCCGCCCTTATGATTGGGTGAAAGTACCGAGGGTTTATTGGCGTTATGCTACTTCTAGAGTAATTACTTTGGAGTATGTGCCAGGGATTAAAGTTAGTCAGTATGATGCTTTAGATGCTGCGGGTGTAGATAGAAAAGCGATCGCTCGCTATGGCGCACAAGCCTATCTCCATCAACTGCTCAATAATGGCTTCTTCCACGCTGACCCCCACCCTGGTAATCTGGCAGTTAGTCCTGACGGGGCTTTGATTTTCTACGACTTCGGGATGATGGGAACAATTAAATCCAATGTCCGCGAAGGATTAATGGAAACCTTATTTGGTATCGCTCAAAAAGATGGCGATCGCGTGGTAAAATCTCTAGTTGATTTAGGAGCGCTTGCCCCAGTTGATGACATGGGACCAGTCCGTCGTTCAGTCCAGTTTATGCTGGATCACTTCATGGATAAGCCCTTTGAAAATCAATCAGTGGCAGCCATCAGTGAAGACTTGTATGAACTCGCTTATGATCAACCATTTAGATTTCCAGCCACTTTTACCTTCGTCATGCGTGCCTTTTCTACCCTCGAAGGCGTTGGTAAAGGTCTAGATCCAGAATTTAACTTTATGGAAGTTGCCCAGCCTTATGCAATGCAGCTTATGACAGATAACAGTAGTTCTGAGGGGAATAGTTTCTTGAATGAATTAAGTCGTCAAGCAGTCCAAGTCAGTAGCACTGCTTTAGGATTACCACGAAGATTAGAAGATACCCTAGATAAAATAGAACGTGGTGATATCCGGCTGCGAGTTCGCTCCGTCGAAACTGAACGCCTGATCCGGCGACAGAGTAATATACAACTGGCAATAAGTTATGCTCTTATTATCAGTGGTTTTACAATTGCTGGTACAATTCTCCTAGTTAGCCATTATGTCTGGTTAGCAAGCTTTATTGGTTTAATTGCCGCATCAGTTTCATTCATGCTGATTCGGTTGCTTTTACGCCTCGACCGTTATGATCGGATGTATTAATTAATTGTTCACGAAAAATCTATGAAACTTGAATCTACCGGTTGTACAGATCCGGGGCTTATTCGTGCTTATAATCAAGATTCGTACTATATTGATCCCACAGGGCGATTCTTTATAGTTGCTGACGGTATGGGTGGTCATGCAGGAGGAGAAGAGGCTAGTCGCATCGCTACTGCCGAAATTTGTGCATATCTAGAGCAAAATTGGCAATCCCCCGAATCTTCCTCAAAACTCCTAGAACAAGCTTTATCCACTGCAAATAAAGCCATAGTTCAAGATCAGCACAATCATCCTGAACGTGCTGATATGGGAACGACAGCCGTAGTAGTAGTTATCCGTCCAGATGAATTACCTGTATGCGGTCATGTTGGTGATTCCCGTCTCTACCGTCTGCGAGAATCACAATTAGAACAAATTACAGAAGACCATACATGGATTGCCAAAGCCATGAAAATCGGTGATATTACTCTTGATGAAGCTAGGGTTCATCCCTATCGTCATGTTTTATCCAGTTGTTTAGGTAGGGAAGACCTGAATCAGATTGATATTCAGCAACTAACTCTGGAAAATGGCGATCGCTTACTGCTCTGTAGTGATGGACTTACAGAAGAACTTATAAATCCACAAATCCTTGGATACATCAGGGACACATCTTCTTTAGAACAAGCTGCCCATGACCTAGTTGAAGCCGCCAAAGAACAAGGTGGACACGATAATATTACCGTTGTCTTAGTGTCTGTAGAAACCTAATAGGAGTCAGGAGTCAGGAGTCAGGAGTCAGGAGTTCAGGAGTTCAGGAGAAAGAAATTGAAGAATAGAGAATGGAATTTCTCCCCTGCTCCCTGCTCCCTGCTCCCTACTTCCCTGTTCCCTGTTCCCTGTTCCCTGTTCCCTGTTCCCTGTTCCCTGTTCCCTGTTCCCTGTTCCCTGTTCCCTGTTCCCTAAAAAAAGTAAATATACTTAACGATTTGTTCAAATTGAGCATTTTTTATATTAACAATTTGATAAAAATATTTTTAATCTCCAGAAATTACCACAGGAGCTTAAATTTCTATAATTTCCACAATTGACATATCCTACTTTGTAGTGTGTCTTAAATAAACAGCAAATAAAGGGTTAATCAATCAGAGAATCTAGATAAAAACTAAGTATCAAACTGGTCTTCCTCTTGATTTCTCATTCCATAACTACTGCTACTTAAAGAATCTTCACCAAAATTAAACTATGCCAATTTGGACAACCCCGCTTTCAGTGGAGTTGATTCCTATACCAGTAGATTCGTTACCAATTCATACCTCAGAAAAATAAATTCAAAAAGATGGGCAAATTGTCAAACACTTGTTATCTTTCTTAATATAGAGAAATAAATGTCAGGCAAAATCTAGCCCAGGAATTGCTTATTAGGAATTTTACGTAATTAAGCAGATTGCAATCAAAGGAAGTAAAGAATTTAAGTAATCAGCAAAAGCCGATTTTACTTTTAACCGCTAACTTCCAAGTTTTCAATTCTGTGATCAATTTCGATTTTACACGTTGTTTGTTTTGGAGTTGATTATGAATCAAGGAACTGAACTATCTTTGGAACAGCAATTTAGCATTCGCTCCTTTGCCACACAAGTCCAACACATGAGCCACGAACAAGCTCAAGATTTTTTAGTCAAGCTTTATGAGCAGATGGTTGTGCGTGAAGCAACTTATCAAGAAATGCTTAAACATAGCTGGGGTCTAGACTCAGGTGCGAATATGGCATAGAGTGTCAATTACTATTAACTCTGTCTCCGGGACTCATTTCTCAATAGGAAAAAAGCTGGGGATGTTGATTTTCTTCTAACTTCCTTCTAACTTCCCCACTCTTGCCTCTTGCCTCTTGCCATAACGACGATTTTCAATGCTAACCTACTTATTTTAAGAGGAAGTGTGGCAAATTTAGGGTTAATTAGCTATATTTACCGTGAATTTCCCCTAAAAGCATCTCTTGAGATGCTCCTGTAACGGCGGGTAAATTACCAGGAATACCGATGTTCCGCCAGTATGCTAAAACGGCAAAGGCGATCGCTTCTTTAAAAGCCGCACTTAAGCCAAACTCATCTGTAGTTGAAACTGGAACATTCCCTAACAGTAACTCTAGCCGATTTTTTAAGTAAATATTGCGACTACCACCACCACATAATAATACCCGATGTGGTCTTCTGGAGAGAAAAGTGTCATAACTATAAACAATAGAAGTTGCTGTCAATTCTGTAATGGTTGCTAAAAAGTCTGCGGAATTGAGTTGGTAGGCTTGGGCATTCTCTAAACAATCATGCAAGTAAGTGACACCAAACAACTCCCGTCCAGTAGATTTAGGCGGTGGTAAATGGAAATATTCGTGACTGAGCCATTGTTCTACTAAGGGGTAACAGGGTGTACCACTAGCAGCCCAATCACCATTTTCATCATAGCTTTTAGCCCCATTTGTAAAATGTTGCACAGCTAAATCCAATAGGCTATTACCTGGGCCTGTATCCCAACCGCGAATTTGCGACAACCAATCATCACTACGGGCGGGGAGATAAGTGACATTACCAATACCACCAATATTTTGGATACAACGTTCTTCCTGGGGATGACTGAGTAAATAGGCATCTATTTTCGGAACAAGGGGCGCACCATGACCATAAGCAGCTATATCTGCCGTTCGGAAATTACTGATAGTATTAATACCAGTTAGATGGGCTATCAACGCCCCCCGACCTAGTTGGCAACTATAACCTAGTTCTCCTAATCCCTGGGGTGGACGATGATAAACAGTTTGACCATGAGAACCAATCAAGGTAGCTCCTTGATGACCAATTTGAATATGTTGAGCAGCTTCAGCAAAATTCCGAGCGATGGCATCATCTATTGCTGCTAATTCGGCTATGGATACAGCAGTACCAGCCCCAAGCTCTAAAATATGTTCTCTGAGTTGCGGGGGGTAGGGATATGTTTCCCCTGCGAGTAATTTCACCTTCAGATCCAACTCTCTGCCAGAAATTTCGACTAAAGCGGTATCTATCCCATCTACAGACGTACCACTCATTAAACCAATTACGCGAGTCCGTTGCATTGACTCAAACACTCTTATGGATTTGCGATCGTAGTGTAATTGATCCCATTACCCATGTCAAAACAAAAAGGGGTATATGGATCTAAAAACGCAAGTTATGACCTTATAAAGTATAACTAACTAATTTTGCTGACGATTCATATCTTGCAAATCCAGAGCATAATTTAAGCGTAAAATATTTACCCCTGGTTCCCCAAAAACGCCTAAAAATCTCCCATCAATATACTTACTAATTAACGGAATGATGTCATCCTCCCTAATCCCCCGCGCTTGTGCTACCCTTTCTATCTGTTGTCGTGCTGCTTTCAAAGAAATATGGGGATCTAAACCAGAACCTGATGTATAAATCAAATCGGCCACAGGTTGTTTATTCTCATTCTGAAATTCTTCTGCTTGCTTGAGAATCCGTTCCTTGAGTGCTGGATTGGTCGGAGCAAGATTACTGCCTCCAGAGATACCAGTCGGTTGAGCTTTTCTACCTTGGCTATATTTAACAGCACTCGGACGACCATGAAAATAACGGTCTGATGTAAATCCTTGACTAATCAAACTTGAACCAATAGGTTGATCTCTGACATTTAACATCATGCTACCATTAGCTGAAACTGGGAAAATTGACTGACCTACTAACAACACAAAAAGAGGATATATAATTGCGGTTAATAACCACATTACTAAAGTTATTCTCACTGCTTTGATAATTTCTCGAATAATAGACATAATTTAATCTTGAATTTTATTTTAATTTGTGAATTATGGCTCTACCGTTCCCTTTATGTAAAACAACATTTATAGTAAGTTGAGTTAAGGAACGAAACCCAACATCCCTTGCTCTCCTACTGCTAATGTTGGGTTTCACTTCATTCAACCCAACCTACATTAAATTAATATTCTTTACCATAAGGGGATCAGTAGAACCTGAATTATTAAAACCGTTCTGGTTGGAAAATGACTATTAATAAGTATATTACTAACATTAAAGTAGTAACCCCTAAAACACCAACTGCCCAAGTTGAAACTCGATCTAAACTAATAGTAGTATTAGCATAAACCACTGGAGCAATCAACAAATTCAAAGACATCACTATAAAAATAATGATGGGTAATTGGGATTTAAACCTAGAGAATCGCATAAATGGTATTATTTTCATAAGTCAGAAAGTAAGAAACAAGAGGCAAAAGGCAAGAATTACCAAAATTACCTATTGATTTAATTGTTTACGCTAAACCCACAAACGTAATCATCATATCTATGAATTTAATCGCAATAAATGGAGCAATTACCCCACCTAAGCCATAAATCAAAATATTCCGTTGCAGAAGTTGATTAGCAGTCAAAGGTCGAAACTGAATACCTTTTAATGCTAGAGGAATCAAAGCCGGAATAATTAAAGCATTGTAAATCAATGCCGAAAGAATAGCCGAATTAACGCTACTCAAGTTCATAATATTCAAGCTTTCTAAATTAGCAGCAGTGAAAAGTACCGGAATAATCGCAAAATATTTAGCAATATCATTAGCAATAGAAAACGTTGTCAATGCCCCACGAGTAATTAACAATTGCTTACCAATACTCACAATATCAATTAATTTGGTGGGATCAGAATCTAAATCCACCATATTAGCCGCTTCCTTAGCTGCTTGCGTTCCCGTATTCATTGCCACACCTACATTAGCCTGTGCCAAAGCTGGAGCATCATTAGTTCCATCCCCCGTCATCGCTACAATTTTACCCTCAGCCTGTTCCCGTTGAATCACACTGATTTTATCTTCTGGTGTCGCTTCAGCAATAAATTCATCTACTCCAGCTTCCTTAGCAATCACAGAAGCAGTAATTCGGTTATCTCCCGTGAGCATGATTGTCCTGACTCCCATGCGTCGGAGTTGGTCAAATCGTTCGCGGATACCAGGTTTCACAATATCCTTGAGATAGATAACACCGTAAATTTCATTATCGAGACATACGGCTAAAGGTGTACCGCCTTGATGAGAAACTTGTTCATAAGCAACATCTAATTCCGGGGTATCCTGTCCATGACGAGAGAGGACAAAGCCTTTAATTGCTCCTACTGCGCCCTTCCGCACTTCCCTACCACCAGGTAAATTAGTGCCACTCATGCGGGTTTTTGCCGAAAATTCTATCCCCTGTGCTCGTTTGCGGTCTAAATCAAAATTTGCACCTAACTTTTCTGCCAGTCGGACAATAGATTTACCTTCGGGAGTATCGTCAAAGATACTAGCTGCCAAAGCCACATTAGCAATTTCCGCCATTGAATAGCCATTGATAGGGATAAACTCTTCTGCTAAACGATTGCCAAGGGTGATTGTCCCGGTTTTGTCAAGAACGAGAGTATTGATGTCTCCACAGGCTTCTATTGCCCTGCCAGAAGTGGCAATGACGTTAAATTGTGCCACTCTATCCATGCCGGCAATGCCGATGGTACTCAGCAAACCGCCGATAGTTGTGGGTATAAGTGCTACCAGGAGAGCAATGAGAACAGGCACACTAACAGGACTATTCACATAGTAGGCAAAGGCGGGCAGGGTTGCTACTACGAATAAAAATACTAAACTCAGAACCGCTAATAATACTGTTAAAGCAATTTCATTGGGTGTTTTAGTGCGTTCTGCTCCTTCCACTAAGGCAATCATCCGGTCAATAAAGCCTTTACCTGGTTCAGCCGTGACGCGAATAATCAACTCATCGGAAAGGATGCGTGTACCACCTGTAACTGAACTAGCAACATCTGAACCAAATTCTTTGAGAACTGGGGCAGATTCGCCTGTAATCGCTGATTCATCCACAGACGCGACACCCATGATTACTTCACCGTCTGCGGGAATAATATCACCGGAAACGACGTATATAGTATCGCCCTGTTTCAAACTGCCAGAGGGAACTTCTGTAATTGTGCCGTTAACGCTGATAGTTTTGGCGCTGGTGGCTGACTGGGTGGAACGTAAAGTGTCAGCTTGGGCTTTACCTCGTCCCTCCGCTACGGCTTCAGCAAAGTTGCTAAATAGAACTGTGAAAAATAAAATTCCTGTTAATAGCCCATTAAACAGATAGGGATTTTTTTGATTTGTTGGTCCAAATAATTCGGGATAAATGGTTAGGAAGAGAGTAATAATTGTTCCTATCCATACCAAAAACATTACCGGATTTTTAATGGCATATTGGGGATACAGTTTCCTAAAAGCATCGCCTATTGCCCGAAAATACAGTCCTTTGTTAGTTACTCGCGTTTTCCTAAGTTTCTTACGGCGATAACGAGGACGGGGTGTTTTAGAATTAGAGTTATTTCCGTTTGAATTCATATATTGATAATTGATATAGCAGGAGTCACCGAGTCAGGAGTCACCGAGTCAGGATAAAGAAAGAAGAAGAAGAAAATTCCTCTCCTCCTTTCCTACTGCTAACTACCAGCAGCGAGTTTAAAACCTTCGGCGATTGGTCCTAAAGCTAAAACTGGGAAAAATGTCAGGATTCCTAAAATTAGGGTGACACCTGCGGTAATCCCAGTGAATAGCAAAGAATCAGTTTTCAAAGTTCCCCGGCTTTCACAGACTACTTGTTTTTCAGACATACTATCAGCTAAAAGGAGCAGGGCAATAATTGGTAGATAACGTCCGGCAAAAATGCTGACAGTTGTACTTAAATTCCACCATAACGTCCCGTCATTTAATCCCTCTAAGCCAGAACCATTATTAGCTGCGGCTGAGGCGTATTCATAAACTACTTGGGAAATACCATGAAAACCTGGGTTACTAATTCCTGACAAAGATATAGGATAAGCTAAAGCTACAGCACTGGGAATTAAAACCATCATCGGGTGAATTAATAGCACCACACTAGCCAGGACAATTTCCCGTTTTTCAATTTTGCGGCCAAAAATTTCCGGGGTGCGCCCTACCATTAACCCAGTGATAAAGACGGTGAGAATCAGATAAATGAAGAGATAAGCGGTTCCTATTCCCTGTCCTCCCCAAATTATTTGTAAAAATAGGTTGAATAAGGTGGAAAATGTGCCATTAGGCATAAGGGAATCGTGCATTCCGTTGACAGCACCGCACATGGTGGCGGTAGTTGTAATTGCCCATAATGCGGTTTGCGCCCAGTCAAATCGGACTTCTTTGCCTTCTAGATTGGGTAATTCTAATCTCAAAGCATTATTAATCAGAGGATTTCCTTCTAATTCTCCTGTGGCTGTAACGCCAATGAGAACTACAAAGATGATAAACACCATCCAATATAATAACCAGGCTTGTTTGAGGTTGTTGGCAAATATTCCGTAGGTGTAAATTAAGGATGTGGGAATGGCCAACATGGCGATGATTTCTATTAAGTTAGAAGCGCCATTGGGATTTTCAAACGGGTGCGCGGAGTTAGCTGCAAAAAATCCGCCGCCATTTTCACCTAGCATTTTAATCATTTCCCATGATGCCACTGGACCTCTAGCTATATACTGAATTCTGCCTTCTAAGGTTTCTACTACTAGGGTTTTGGCTAAGGTTTGGGGTACACCGCAGATAATTAGAGCGATCGCCCCCACAATAGATAAAGGTAATAATATCCTAGTGATAGCCTGGGTAAAATCTACATAAAAATTCCCCAGTTTTCTCCCTGTTAATCCTCGGATAAAGGCAATTCCCACTACTAAACCACTAGCCGCAGACGTAAACATCAAAAAACCTAAAGCCGATGTTTGGCTAAAATAACTAAAGGTATTTTCTGTGGCGTAATGTTGTTGGTCGGTATTCGTCAGGAAGGAAATAGTAGTATGTAATAATAAATCCCATCTCATTCTCCCCAGTCCATTGGGATTCCAGGGCAGAAATTTCTGATAATAGAGGAGGGCATAAACTATCACACCCATGACTGCGTTGCTGCATAGTAAGGCGCGGATATATTGCCAACCCGTCATATCATTTTTTTTACCCACACCCCCTAAAATATAAATTATTGCCTCTATTGGCTTCATGATAGGGTCAAGGATTGTCCTTTCTCCCAAGAAAACGCGGGCTATGTATTTTCCTAGTATGGGCGTAATGAATACGACAATACACAGCGTTAAAGCAATTTGTAAAAAACCTTGTCCCATGTAATTTGCACTCTATTCAACTCAAGTTATAGCCAGTTAATACTCAACAATCAGGCCTAAATTAGTAGTAAATTGAATTTTTCATCCCACCGCAATCAATATAGTATTGTTTGATCTGAGTTTAACTAAATATTTTATGCAGTATATTTTTAATTTATTTAACTGCACATCAGATTATAGTTCACCATTCCCTAAAAATATGCTTTAAATTATCGTTAAGTCTGTCTAAGTATAAATCATCTAGTGATTGGTATATTTTTAGATATAAATTTAGTCAGGGTAAATATATGCTTCTGAATTATAGGCTAATTAGTTCAAATGACAATGAACTGCAAATAAACAATCATTATATTGCTTGTCAACTTCAAGATTTGTAAACGCCCAAGCTACTTTGTATGGCTTTTGGTATTCTCCTAACATATTAATCCGGTGACAAATATCAGGAATTTTCGTCAAATATCTGGGAGTTAAGGGGAAATCACAGGCAAATATACCTTGAACTCTTTGTGTCGCACCTGGGGTATATTTAATCATGATTGCCACGCAGTAGGTATCATCTGATGTATGCAGGACTTGAACTAACCCATCATGACTGATATTTACTAGATGATCAGGTAATTTCAAGACTTCGCTAGTATCTAAGGGGAGATTTTGAGTTTTAACATAGTCGAGAATTTCCTGATATTTTGCCAGTGCTACACGTTTTTGGTAAAAGTATTTAATATCAAGAATTGAATTAATTATCCCAGATACTACTTGTACCGATAATAATATAAATCCGCTGAATATTCTTTGTAGTTTATACATTTTGGTTATGATTCAGATGATTACACAATATAGAATATATTGATTAATGGCAAGATTCAAATTTTTCACTACGTAACTAAACCGCCTACGATTAAAATCGCAGGCTAATAGCCAAAGTCCACTCAAGTGGACTGAAAATAAATCTTTAGTCTACTTTAGTAGACTTTAGCTATTAGACAGGGAATTAATTCCCTGTCGGACTTATATGAAAGTTAATAATTTAACTTTTTTCAAAAATAATTACTTGTTGTGGATTTCCAAACCATACAAAAAGGTTATTTCTGTCAATATCTAAATCGATAGAATAAGTCTCGATTGATTTAGTATTATTGTGCTGATTACTATACGAAAGTAATATTAAATTATCCTTTGTTTCTAAATTTGGTGTTGAAATTATAGTTTCTCCCAATTTTTCATGCTTTACAGGCTGCCAAATTACTTGTAAAGTATATCTATTAAACACTGGTTCGTATTCTAGAATATGGTAAAGATTAAATTTTTGGTTCTTTTGATTTTTCCACCAAACAGATATATTATTTAAATTGCTTATACTTTTTTCTACTTGTTCCTTATTTGCATACGGTCCATTAGTCCAACGAATAGTATTAGAACTATAAATGCTCATAAATAACTTCCTAATTGTTAACTGTTGATCACTATTGAATTCCTAAGTGCTAATTTAGCGAATGCTCATATACAATCGCAACAAGTCCTAGTGTACGGATTACCGAACAAATAAAAAGATTGCAAAAGTTTTTAATGATCAATCATCCCTCTATCTTCTCCTTCTTCTCCGGTTCAGGATTCCTCGATTTAGGCTTTGAAACCACAGGTTATAACATCGCTTACGTTAACGAAATCTTCCCCCCATTCATGTCCGCATATCGCTATTCACGGGAAAAACTCAACCTCCCCCAACCTGAATATGGATATCATGAAGGAGAAGCCGCAGACGTAAGCAAATTAATAGCAGGAACACCAGCACAACGATTAAATGAATTAGTCAAAGATTCACGAAAATCAAATAATATAATAGGCTTTATTGGTGGTCCACCCTGTCCTGATTTTTCGGTTGGTGGCAAAAACAAAGGACATTTAGGCGATAATGGTAAACTATCATCTGCTTATATTGAATTAATTTGTCAAAACTTACCAGATTTCTTTTTATTTGAAAATGTTAAAGGTTTGTGGAGAACCACAAAACACCGTTTATTTTTTGAAGAACTAAAAATCAAATTACAACAAGCAGGTTATATCTTAACAGAACGGTTAATTAATTCCATTGAATATGGTGTACCTCAAGATAGAGAGAGAATTATTTTAATAGGCTTTAAAGATAATTTTCTCAAAGACATAAAAATCAAAGATGAATTTACCTTTCCTTGGGAAAAACATATTTTATATCCTCAATATCAAGTATTTGCTTATCCTTGGAATAAGTCTGAACCATTTCAAGAAGATTCCATAATTCCTTGTCCTGAAAATATTCCTCACCAACTCACTGTTGAATATTGGTTTAGAAAAAATGATGTTCTCAACCATCCCAATGCTAAACATCATTTTCAACCAAGAGCAGGTAAAATTAAATTTGCTACTATTGAAGAAGGAGATGATTCTAAAAAATCATTTAAACGTCTGCACCGGTGGCGTTATTCTCCCACAGCTTGTTATGGTAATAATGAAGTCCATTTACATCCTTACAAAATTAGACGTATTTCTGTAGCCGAAGCTTTAGCAATTCAATCCTTACCTGAAGATTTTTCACTTCCAGAAAATATGTCACTTACGAATATGTTTAAAACCGTTGGAAATGGTGTTCCATACTTAGCCTCAAAAGCCTTAGCGCAAACTATTCTTGACTTTTTAAACACTGGTTCGCAAGATTAATATCCCCGACTTCTCAAAGAAGTCGGGGATCTGGGGGTATTGTGGTTTAATATATAAGAAATACTTTAATTTTCATCAAGTTTAATAAACTCTACACCAAAAGCAAAAACGATGGCAGCAGACTATCCCAACATTGATATTGCGCCATTTATTGACCACTCTCTGCTATTACCAATTGCCACCCCAGAGCAGATTAGTCAATGGTGCGACGAGGCATATAGATATAACTTTGCAGCGGTATGTGTGAATCCCTGTTATGTCAAGCAAGTAGCAGAGCTACTGTATAAAAAAAATCCTCAAGTTTGTACAGTCATTGGTTTTCCCAATGGTGCGAATACTTCAGGCGTGAAGTTATATGAAGCCAAAGAAGCCGTAGACAATGGCGCTACTGAGTTAGATGTAGTCATTAACATAGGCTGGTTAAAAGCCGGAAAAACCGAGGAAGTTCACTGGGAAATTGCCACAATTTGCGAAGAAGCCGGACAACCTGTCAAGGTAATTTTAGAAACTAGCCTTCTGACGGATACAGAGAAACAAATCGCTGCGGAACTAGCTATGGATGCTGGTGCTGCATTCTTAAAAACCAGTACAGGTTGGAATGGTGGCGCAACTGTAGCAGATGTTAAGCTTTTGAAAGAAATAGCAAAAGATAGGGTAGGCATCAAAGCATCAGGAGGCATTCGCACTCACAACGATGCCTTAGATTTAATTATGGCTGGTGCGACTAGATTAGGTACATCTCGCGGTGTGGATTTACTTCGTCAACGCCATAACCCAGAAAAAGAAAAGAGTGAGTAGTCAGTTGTTCTTTGTCAGTTTAGACACCTGTTGGAAAAGAATGTAGAGACGTTCCATGGAACGTCTCTACTCTACAAGGGTTCTGAGAAACGTATATTTAATTTTCAGATCTGTCTATTTTGCCACTGACAACTGACCACTAACAACTGACAACGGATTAAAAATGAGTAAAACCTATAAAGCAACTGGTATTAATCTCAAAGCGCAACCACTGGGGGAATCAGATAAAATAGTCACAATTCTAACTCAAGAATTTGGGTTAATTCGGGCAGTTGCTACGGGAGCGCGGAAACAAAACTCCAGCTTGGGGGGGAGAATGGGGATGTTTGTCATCAATGAATTACTAATTTCCCAAGGTAGAAATCTCGATAGAATTACTCAAGCTGAAACTATAAAAACTTATCCCGGTTTATCTAAAGATTTAGGTAAATTAGCTGCTAGTCAATATTTAGCGGAAATAGTCTTATGTCAAGCGTTAAGCGAACTACCCCAAACAGAACTTTATGAGTTATTTAATGAACATCTTCAACGCCTAAATGATATACCCAAAACTGAAATAAAATGTGTAGTTGCGAATCTAGTCCAAGGTGTATTTCAGCTTTTAGCCTTAGCAGGACTCACCCCACAAGTAGAATCCTGTTGCTTAACCCAACGGCTTTTAACTCCAGACTGGACAAATCCCCATTGGCAAGTGGGATTTAGTATTCCTTCTGGTGGGATAATTTGTTTAGATGCTTGGAAAAGCCTGCGAACAGAAATAGAGCAGGAAAACCGGGAAAATAGGGAAATGCAGGAAACAACACAGAAAAGTGTTCCCAATCCCCAATCCTGTGCCTCTAACCCTAGCTATGAAACAGTTTTTCATCAGCAGGAGTTACCAATTATTTCTCGTCGCTTGAATGGGAAACAACTGGTTATGCTTCAATATCTGTCGGAAACAGAGATAATACAAATAGATGCAGCTTCAGATTCTGGATGGTTAGCTGTTGAGCAAATTTTGCGCCAGTATGTCCAGTATCATTTAGGACAACCTATTCGCTCTGCCACTTTGATTGACTCCTATTTTGCCACCAACCATGATGCAATCGTCTGATTTAGATAAAAAAGGCCGAACTCACTCACCTAGCGCCGCTAAAAAAAAGCATAAAGCATCAGATCATAATGTTGCTTCTTCCCCTAAAGTTAGTCATATTCATAGTCCAGAAATGTCACTCAAGGATGTTTCTGAAAATGGGAATTGCACATCAGAAATTCCCTTGACTGATATCCCCAAACCATCAAAAATTCCGCAGACAAATGGCAAAATTAATGGTGTTCCAGAAAATGTCCCAACTACAACGGAATTAACACCGGAAACACTACCATTAATAGATGCTGGTTCGGGAGGTGCAGATTCAGAAAATAATCAACAGGTGGGTTTTTTACCTGTATTGAAAAATCCGAATTTTCTCGCTCTTTGGGCAGGTCAAGTTTTCTGTCAATTAGCTGATAAGGTTTATTTAGTATTAATGATTGCTTTGATTAATAGTCAGTTTCAAGCTAGTGATCAAAGTATTAGTGGTTGGGTTTCCGCTTTAATGATGGCGTTTACTATTCCCGCCGTATTATTTGGTTCTGTAGCTGGAGTTTTTGTAGATCGTTGGTCAAAAAAAGTTGTTTTGGTAGCATCAAATATTTGGCGCGGGATTCTGGTATTGCTCATTCCTTCGCTGTTATGGTTAACCCATGATTGGCAGCCTGTGGGAGTTTTACCCGTGGGTTTTTTGATTATTTTAGGTGTGACTTTTTTGGTTTCTACCTTAACACAATTTTTCGCACCGGCAGAACAATCGGCTATTCCTTTAATAGTGAAAGAACAGGATTTGCTTTCGGCTAATTCTCTCTACACTACGACAATGATGGCTTCGGTAATTGTCGGTTTTGCCGTAGGAGAACCAGTTTTAGCCTTAGCAGATGGACTGTGGACGCAATTAGGTGGTAGTGGGGGATTGGGTAAGGAAATTCTGGTGGGTGGCAGTTATGCGATCGCTGGGTTAATATTATTCTTACTCCAAACTAACGAAAAACCCCATCCTCCTGAAACAGAATTTCCCCATGTTTTCTCGGACTTGCGCGACGGGTTACGTTATCTCCAAGAAAATCATCGTATCCGCAATGCTTTATTACAACTAATTATCTTATTTTCTGTCTTTGCAGCCCTGACTGTGCTTGCAGTTCGCATGGCAGAAATTATTCCGAATATGAAAGCCTCTCAATTCGGCTTTTTATTAGCATCTGCTGGTGTGGGTGTGGCGCTTGGGGCGACAATTCTCGGACAATTTGGACAACGCTTTTCCTATAAACAACTCAGTTTTTGGGGTTGTCTAGGTATGGCAGCATCTTTAATTGGTTTATCATTGTTTACAACCCAACTCTTGCCTGTGCTGCTCTTCATTGCCTTAGTGGGAGTATTTGGGGCTTTGGTGGGTATCCCCATGCAAACTGCAATCCAAACCGAAACACCCCCAGATATGCGAGGTAAGGTATTTGGGCTGCAAAATAATGTGATTAATATTGCCCTTTCTCTACCTCTGGCTTTAGCTGGTGTAGCGGAAACTTTTATCGGCTTAAAAGCAGTATTTTTTACCTTAGCTGCCATTGTCTTAATTGGCGGTCTGTTTACCTGGTATAATTCTGGTGAATCCTCAAATGGCAAATAGCCAAAAACTGCATCAAACTGTTGGGTTTTGTGCTAAACTTAATCCAGCAAGATGCAAAATACTTGCTGGGGATAAACTAAATAATCAGCATATTAATTTGTAATCAAGTTAAAAGATTTATAAATTATGAGCATCATCAATAAATCCATTTATTGACTTTTTAATTACCAAGATTATTTAGGTTTAAAAGTTAGAGATATCTGAGTTTTTGTGAATATCAAAAATTCAGCTATAACAACTTCATAATAAAAACAGTATATTTTACCCTCGCTTTTTTTATAGATAACCTAAGAATGCGTATAGCTTGGATTGGAAAAAAAACACCCTTTTGCGGTAACGTCACCTACAGTCGAGAAATTACCAACGGACTCCTAGACAGGGGACATGAGGTTAGTTTTCTACACTTTGCCCAAGAAGAAGCGACAACTGACAATTGGCCTAATTTTCAGGAAGTTCCTTTGCCATTTATTTACAAGTCCCAGGTTTATACAATTCCCTCTTTCAAAGCAACTAAGGTTTTGAAAGATTCTTTGCGGGAAATTAAGCCGGATATAGTTCACGCTTCTCTGACTTTATCAACTTTAGATTTTGTTCTACCAGAAATTTGCGAAGAGTTAAATTTGCCCCTCATTGCTACTTTCCACACTCCATTTGCAGGGAAGGGAGCAAAATTAATATCTAGTACCCAACTTTTAGCTTATCAACTTTACGCTCCTTTTTTGGATCATTATGATCGGGTAATTATCTTTTCCCAAATTCAGCGGGAATTGTTATCAGGTATGGGTGTGAGGGAAAAAAAGATTGCTGTTATACCTAATGGTGTAGATCCTGTTAAGTATTCTCCCGGTGTTTCTCATGTGAAAGCTGAATTTGGCGCTGAACGTTTGTTTGTTTATCAAGGGAGAATCGCTCAAGAGAAAAACGTTGAATCTCTCTTACGTGCTTGGAAACAATCACATATGGGCGTTAATACCAAATTATTGATTGTGGGTGATGGTCCATTAAAGCCTTCTCTAGAATCATTTTATGGACGAGAATATGGCATCATCTGGTTAGGTTTCATCGCTGATGAAGATCGCCGCATCGAAA
Source organism: Dolichospermum sp. UHCC 0315A (assembly GCF_008121535.1). Classification (GTDB taxonomy): domain Bacteria; phylum Cyanobacteriota; class Cyanobacteriia; order Cyanobacteriales; family Nostocaceae; genus Dolichospermum; species Dolichospermum lemmermannii. The sequence continues at coordinate 2,274,635 of NZ_CP043056.1, read as the reverse complement.
TTTTACGGGGTTCTGATGTATTTATTTTACCTTCTTTGGTAGAGGGTTTATCCTTGTCTCTATTAGAGGCAATGTCCTGTGGTTTAGCTTGTTTGGCTACTGATGTTGGTGCAGATGGAGAAGTTTTAGAAAAGGGTGCTGGTGTGGCAATTAATACAAGCAGTGTGCGATCGCAGTTAAAAACCCTCTTACCACTATTTCAAGATCATCCAGAGTTAACCACATTGTTGGGAGAAAAAGCCAGAAAGCGAGTATTAGAACGCTATACCCTGAATGATAACATCACCCAATTAGAAGAGCTTTATAGCCAAGTTCTCGCACAGCGACCTTTAACACTGAGTTGGGGTATTTAGCGTATTTTCAACAGCTATAACCAATAAATCTTTCTCTCTATTTCTGGATGAGGAAGATTTTTATTGTCTATTTATTCAGAATTGAATAAGTAGGTGAACACAATAAAACCAAACTGTGTAAAGAAATGTAAAATCGCTGAAAACTTCTTTACTCTTGCCTCTTGCCTCAAGCCTAGTGCTATGACGACAATTTTCAACGCCAACCCAAATACCATATTTAATCCATTTTGTCAATTCGCAATTTCTATTCTTTACAAAAATTAAGATTTTTATTACATTACTTTACATAAGACATAAGTTCATCATAAACATTTTTAGCTGATGTCTTCATAGCGACTAATTAACACATAATCTTGGAGATTCCGATTGTGGCTTTAACTATCCAGTCCGCTCAAACTATTTTTTCTAATACTCAACTTCCTAGTCCTATTCCCGCAACTATAGCATTGTTCGATCAACTTAACGTTGATGATCAATTAGCTTATCTTTGGTATGCTTACACCGAAATGGGTAAAACCATTACTCCTGCCGCACCTGGAGTAGCACGCTTGCAACTAGCTGAAAGTTTGCTGACCCAAATTAAGCAAATGTCTCGTGAAGAGCAAACCAAAGTAATGCGGGATTTAGCCAGTCGTGCTGATACTCCTATCAGCCGTTCCTATGGATTCTTCAGCGTCAATACCAAACTAGCTTTCTGGTACGAGTTAGGAGAATTGATGAAACAGGGAATCATCACTCCTGTCCCCGTTGGTTATCAAATGTCTCCTGGTGTAAAATTTGTATTAGAAGCCACACAAAAACTTGATCAAGGTCAGCAAATTACAGTATTACGGAATACTGTAGTAGATATGGGATTTGATACTTCTGAACTTGGTCCTAGTAGTTATCCCAAAGCAGCTACAGAACCTGCTTTCCAACGCACAACCCCTGTTATATCTTCAGTGAAAATTGACGGCATTACAGAACCCGCTGTCTTAGGCTACATTGAAGCCATGAATGCAGATAAATTTGATACTGCTATTGCACTATTCACTGCCGACGGTGCGCTACAACCACCATTCCAAAAACCCATTGTGGGTCGGGAAGCGATCGCTAAATATATGCGCGAAGAAGCACAAGGACTTAACATGATGCCACAACAAGGTATCTGTGAAGTTCAACCAGACGGTTCTAAGCAACTGAAAATCACAGGAGTAGTGCAAACTCCTTGGTTTGGTGTCACAGTTGGTATGAATATTTCTTGGCGGTTTTTAATCAATCCCGAAGGACAAATCTTCTTCGTAGCGATTGATATGCTTGCTTCTCCTCAAGAACTCATGAATCTGCGTCGAGTTTAATTAAATCCAGAGGCTGTCGAAAATCAAATTTATTTGTTATTTCCACAGCCTCGCAATAATAGAGTGAAAGCTATTGACACCGACCAGAAAATTTGTTATCATGGAAACGACGAGGAAGAACCATCTTTCCCGCATAAGCACAACTGGTCTTACCTTTGCGACTCTGCGTCTCTGCGTGAGCTAAGTTTAATTCTGCCCCAAACTTGTAGACTGTTCATAAACCTTCTTTAAAGTATTCACATCTCTAATCGAAATAAACGGCGGTTTGCGAACTTGAGAAAAATACATAATATCAGTTTGCAGAAGACTATGACCCCAAATTCCCAAAGCATGGCCAAGTTCATGACGGGTTGCTGATAAGACATAATCACCAGTTTGACTAGGACTCAACAGAATTGTAAACCGGTGAGATAAAATATTATTTTCAGTATATAAATCATAAGTAGTTAAAGCCGAACGCGCCCGCAGTATTTTACCATTAGGTTCACGTTGCAAAGGCGGTGCTTTTCGGGAGATTGTAATATCAGCAATAGCCGATTTTTCCACTACCTGTAAAGGTAAATAAATATTCCATTCTTGAACAGCTTGGAAAACACTATTAACCCATATTTGTGACTGCTTTTCATTAATATCTGTTGGTGTTTCTATCTTCACCTTTACCGGAAAACTTGACCAAATCAAATAACCAACTTTCGTAGATTTGATTTGATCAAAATAATCACCACTATTTGTTTTATCTTGCCATTGTGCCAGAGTCGCTGGTAAAGGATGAGTTTTTTGGATAAATTGGGAGTTTCTTTCCTGTTCCCTCACACCAGCATTTACTTGAAAGTTACTCAAAATAACTAGCAGTCCTGTACTTATTGCTAAAGTCAGAACTGCTACTTGTAGTGAGCGCGGTCGAACTATTAATCTTCGCCAAAAGTTTTGATTTTGGGTAATTTTTCCCATTTTCAGTTTCAATTATTTGGGCAACCAATTAGCACTTAAAACCACAGTTAAACCCATAAAAACTACAACTAATGCCCAAGTAACTCGATTTAAAGTATTTTCGGCACTTTTGGTACTGCTAAATAATTGTGCTTGTCCACCAATAGCACCAATGCCGTCACCTTTAGGACTATGTAACAAAACGAGAATAATCAAACCGAGAGCGGAAAAAGCCCAAATGCCTTGGATGATGTTAGTAATTGCCATATTTAGAAATGTTGATTATAAGAAGTCATCAATCTCGTAAGGGTTTAGCAATGCTCATTGGTGTCAACTTAGGTTACAGATGGCTTATTTGTTTGGCTTCCACACCCGTCAGGGAATAAATTCCCTGTCTCATAGCTCAAGTCCGTTAAAACGGACTAATAAATTTTCCTAGTATTTAGTCATCTTTTAGATGACTTTCGCTATTAGCAAGGAACTTGAGTTCCTTGCGGGATCAAGATTTTGCGTTAAGTTGACATCAATGAAGCTCTTGCTTTACCCCTACCATTTTACGATTTTACAAACCTATTTGTACAGGAGTACGAGTTAGTTGTAAATCATATTCTGCGGCTTTAAGTAATGATTGCCCTGTCATTTCTTCTGGTTTAGATATCTGTAAAATATCCAGAATAGTTGGGGCAATATCGGCTAATTTGCCATCATTTCTTAATTCCACATTTGTTCCATATCCGGGTATTTTGGCTTTTTCACCTTCTACCAAAATTAACGGAACTGGGTTAGTAGTATGCGCTGTCCACGGATGACCGCCTTCATCTAGCATATACTCAGCATTGCCGTGATCAGCAGTAATAATTGCTGTACCACCAGCTTTACCAATAGCATCAATCAGACGACCTAAACATTTATCTACTGCTTCAATCGCTGTCACAGTAGCGGGGATTTGCCCCGTATGCCCTACCATGTCTGGGTTAGCATAGTTCATCACGACTAGGGAGTAAATGCCCTTTCTCATGGCAGCGATCGCCACATCTGTCACAGCTTGTGCTGACATCGCCGGGGCTTGATCATAAGTTGCCACCATGGGACTACTGACTAATTCCCGGTCTTCTCCCTCACAGGGTTCTTCTAGTCCCCCATTAAAGAAGTAGGTAACGTGGGCATATTTTTCAGTTTCCGCAGTTCTAAACTGTTTTAAACCACGATTAGCGATCACTTCACCGAGAATATTACTCAGATTTTGCGGCGCAAAAGCCACAGAAACAGGTAATTCTGGATCATACTGGGTAAAAGTTACAAAGGAAAGCGGCTGAATTGGCTGTCTTGCAAAACCGTTAAAAGTGTTGCTGACAAAGGCTTGAGTTAGTTCTCTAGCCCGGTCAGGGCGGAAATTGAAAAATATAACCCCATCACCAGATTCTACCGCGCCTGGTTGCAGACGGACTGGGAGAATAAACTCATCAGTAATACTTTCAGCGTAAGCTGCTTGCACTGTCTCTACAGCAGTGAGTCCATTCCCAGCACCATCTGTTGTCATCACATCGTAAGCGCGTTGGACTCGATCCCAACGGTTATCACGATCCATGGCATAATAGCGACCGCTGATAGTCGCGATTTCACCAATGCCAACTTGATCTATATAGTCTGCCAATTGCTGGATGACGTTGATAGCATCTTTGGGTTTGGTGTCACGGCCATCAGTAATGGCGTGGATACAAACTTGTGAAAGTTGCTGTTCCTTTGCTAAGTCAAGTAGTCCAAATAGATGGGTAATATGGGAATGCACCCCGCCATCAGAACAAAGCCCCACTAGATGTAACTTGCCATTAGCAGAACGCACTTCTTGGCAAATTTTGACAAGGGCTGGGTTTGCGGCTAAAGAACCGTCTTCTACAGCATCTGAGATCCGTACCAGTTCTTGGGGTACGACTCGACCAGCCCCAATGTTCAAATGACCAACTTCCGAGTTGCCCATTTGACCTTCTGGCAACCCTACGGCTTTTCCTGATGTGCGAATGAGGGTGTGGGGATAGACTGCCCATAAACTGTCCATAATCGGAGTTTTGGCAGCGGTAATAGCGTTTCCTCGCGTTTCCTCACAGTAGCCCCATCCATCTAGAATGACTAGCACCACAGGAGCAACAGGTGCTTTGGTCATAGTAAAATTGCCCTTTACTTTTTGTAATACTCGAATGATACCATTGCTAACCAACTATGGAGGTTAAATTCTGCTGATTAATTTCTAATATTCTGCTGGTTATCATGTTTCATCCAATCAAAACAGCTTTTGTCGCTACCAGTAAAGATTGTGTAAAATCAGCATATCCATTTGGATAGGTAGTTTTGATTATTGACTATTATAGTACCAAGTGCTATACTTTAGTTAAAGAAGACTAAGAGGATGTTTGAAAAGTTTTTAATGTACAAACAAACCCCTCTCCAAACCTCTCCCCTAAGCGGGGAGAGGCTTTGAAACCCCCCTTCCCTCGTAGGGAAGGGGGGCTGGGGGGTTAGGTTTTTGGAGATTATCGGTTTCATCTAATACTTTTCAAACAACCTCTAATATGGCAATCTACAAAACCCAATGGTTTAACCGTTGGGCAAAAGATCAGAAGTTAAATGATTCTAGTCTCTGTAATGCTGTTGCAGAAATGGCAGCAGGTCTTTACGACGCGGACCTAGGAGGTGGACTATTTAAAAAACGCATTGCCCGTTCTGGAAAGGGCAAGAGGGCTGGTTTCCGTACATTGGTTGCTACTAACAAGGAAGATAGTTGGTTTTTTGTGTTTGGGTTTCCAAAAAACGAGCGTAGCAATATTGATCAGGATGAAAAAGAAGCCTTGAAAAAACTGTCATCAGAACTGCTGTCTTTAACAGCAGAGGCTCTTGAAATAGCAAAATTGAAAGATGAATTAATAGAGGTAATCTGTAATGAGGAAGAAAAAGTCAGCAATTCTTGAGGCTGTTCACGAAACTGCTATAGGACTATACAAGGCTGGTGTAATGAGTCAAGTTACGTTACGCGAATTTGATAGCTTGTGTTTACCTCCAATTGAACCGCTAGAACCTCAACAAATTAAGCAACTTCGTGAATCATTCAATGTCAGCCAATCTGTGTTTGCTGCTATTTTAAACATCAGTTCATCAACTGTTCAAAAATGGGAAATTGGGCAAAAACGACCTACAGGCGCGGCTCTTAAATTATTGCATTTAGTCCGGGAAAAAGGTTTGGAAAGTTTAATTTATTAATCTAACCTGATTGCTAAATAAGTAAGAAATTGCAGTTTCTAATTGCCAGAATAATCTTTATTTAATCAGCAAAAAAAATAATAATGGTACAATCAGCCCTAAAACTAATCACAGTTAATGAATTTATTGCTCCTATTAGCTGTTCCTGAATATTGGATTGTAGATTATTTAGATATTGGTGGTAAATTTTTTCTGGTAGTTGTTGAAAAGCTATTGTGGCAATTTGGTAAACTTCTTCCCAACTAATGCGTTGATAATGGGATGAACCTGATTTGAGAATCAGAGGATAACTAAGTCTCCCTAAATCATCACATTCTTGAGAAGTCAGTTGTTGTAATTCACTAATATTATATTTTTGAAAAAAATCTTGTTTAATTCCTGGTTGCAATTCTGCTGCAATTGCTTCCACACTTTTAGCACAACGTTGTAAATATTCTCCCGCTTCATTTACAAACCCTCCCTTTTGTCCACCCGTACCCCAAGCACAGGATAAACAAGCACTTTTATGATTGAGAGTTTGCCATAATTGTAAACCTTGGGGTGACAGAGTTTTTTCTATCCAGTATTGGATAACAGGTAAACCACCACCGGCATTGCAATTAGATTTATTTTCAGGTAAATTATCCATAAATAGAAGTTTTATATCTTATTTCTTTACGGACTGATTTTTTAATATTTAGCTTATACCAATTTTACATCAGGCTGCACAGAAACATGAAATCCATTAATTAATTTATCCCTCTTCATCTGCGTTTATCTGCGTTTATCTGCGTTCAATTGGATCATCTTTTTTGTGGAGTTCTCTAATATTATTATAGCGGGCAAGATGCCCGCACTACCAATCACCAATTACCAATTACCAATCACCTATTCAGCCGTTTTATTAGCCGCACGATTAGCACGAGATTCGGCTGAAGCCATCACTTCTGCAAAGTTTTCCACAACTTCACCAGGGTGGTTTTCCAAGACTCTGGTAGAAATCGCCACTCGACCTTTACCTTCGTCTAAATCAATAATTACAGCTTTGATTGGTTGACCAATTTGAAAGACTTTGTCTAAAGATTCAATGAATTTTTGGCTAACTTGTTTGATGTGTAGTAAGGCGCTGACACCATTAAAATCTACAAATACACCAAAAGGTTTGATGCCGGTGATTTTTCCTTCGATTAATTGACCGATTTCTAATAAACTGAAGTTGCTAGAACGAGCCGCTAAACGTTGAGAAAGAACGAGTTTATTGGTTTCCCGATTAATTTCTAAAAAACCCACAGTGAGACTTTGACCTTTGAGTGCATCTAGGTTATCACGTTCGGACAGGTGCGATCGCGGAATAAAACCTCGTAAACCAAAAAGATCAACAGTGACACCACCTTTATTAACACCTGTTACCCGCACTTGAACAGTTTGGGAATTCTCTTGTATTTCTGCTAGTTTTTCCCAAATCTGCCGCATTTCCAATTGCTTACGGGAAATGGTAACTTGACCTTCAGCATCCTGATCCCGAATAATTAAAAACTCTAGTTCCTCATCCATCGGTAATATTTCCGACAAATCAGTTACTGCTCTCAAAGAAGCCTCCTCTTGGGGAAGAAACGCCGACGATTTACCACCAATGTCAACATAAGCACCGTCGTGGTCAACTTGGAATATTTTGCCACGAACAACTTGTCCTTTTTGAAATTGGTAATCGTGTTTTTCCAGTGCTTTGGCAAAATCGTCCATTGAAAAAGACGAATTGGCTGTTTGAGAAAGTTTAGATTCGGAATTCATGACGTTTGAAGATAAATTATTATTTGTCAGTGGTCAGTTGTCAGTAGGGGCAAAGCATTTGGAAGATAAATTATCGGTCATTGCCAAAAATAGTTCTCCAAATGCTTCGCCCGTACAGTTGTCAGTGGTCAGGACAATTGGCTAAAAAGTTGTTGGACTTGCACCCAAGCATCCGCCGCAGCTTTAGGATTATAACTGGCACGACGGTCACAAAAAAACCCATGATCAGATCCATCGTAGCGAAACAGCCGATGAGAAATGTTATATTTTGCAAATTCGGCGGCAATCTCTTCCACTTGTTCTGGAGGAATACTGGCATCTTCCGCACCAAAAAAGGTGTAGATAGTGCCTTTAATCTCTGATGTCCGCGTCACCGTGGGATTTCCACCGCCAGGAGTCCGGGTAGTAATTCCCGCACCATAAAAGGACGCAGTGGCTTTAATATCAGTGAGAGTAGCAGCTAAATAGGCGACGTGACCACCAAAACAAAAGCCAATACAACCAAATCCATCTGGTTTGACTTGGGGTAAAGTTTTCAGGTAGTTAATAGCTGCTTGAATATCGCTTAAAAGTTCTGATGCTGTGGTTTGTGAGGCATAATTTCTACCTGTTTCCATCGCGTCGGCAGTATAACCAGTCTCAAATCCAGGGGCTTGACGCTGAAACAGTGCTGGAGCAATTGCTACATATCCCAGTTTAGCAATCCGTTCTGTGACATCCCGAATATGCACATTAACGCCAAAAATCTCTTGCAAAACCACAATTCCTGGATAAGAACCGGTTGCTGTTGGTTTAGCTAAATAAGCGGCGATTTGCAAATTATCTTCAGAAATTTGAATCGTTGAAGTGTTTATTGTTGGCTCTGTCATAATTAAGTTGGTAGTTAGGGAATAGGCGAGAATTAATAATATTTATTAGCCCTGTTGGCGGAGCGTTTCCGTAGGCTACTTTAGTTTAGGGCGGGTTATCTCAAGAACGAAATAGCCCTGTAAGTAAGTGGACGGCAGATAACCAAAATGTGTGAAGAAAAGTAAATAGGGCTTAAATCCTTTTTTCCCTGCCCCCTGCCTTGTCATAATGACAATTTTTAACGCCAACCTACTTCATTCATTCTGACTGTTGACTCCTAAATCGGTGTATTCTTCTGTGGTAATATTTTCCAAAGCAAACTAACTTATCAATCATATATTTAACAGGTAAATTATGGCCATTTGGATAAGTCTTATGGAGCAGGATGGGTAATGATTCAATTTCGTATTCAGCCAGATAGTGAAATTCCTGCATCTAATCAACTATTTAATCAAATCCGATTTGCGATCGCCTCTGGGCAATATACACCTGCATATAAACTGCCCAGTACCAGAGCTTTAGCAATGCAAACTGGATTACATCGCAATACCATTAGTAAAGTTTACCGCCAATTGGAGGAACAAGGATTTGTTGAAAGTCTAGCAGGTTCAGGAATCTATGTCCGCACCCAAGGTCATGAGGGTGGAAGTAAATCCCAGTCACCCATGCTTAAACAACATCCTGATGCTTATAAGGTAGTGCAACAAGCCCTAGATGAGTTACTTAGTCAAGGCTGTTCTCTCAATCAAGCCAGGGAACTATTTTTAGCGGAAGTGGACTGGCGTTTGCGTTGTAGTACCAGAGTATTAGTAGTAACCCCATCTCAAGATATTGGGGTTGGGGAATTAATGATTAATGAGTTGGAAGAATCCCTGCAAATCCCAGTCCAACTCGTAGCAATGGAAGAACTTATCAGCGTCCTCGACCAAACTACCTCAGCCACATTAGTCACCAGTCGTTATTTTATCGGAGAAGTGGAAGCGATCGCCTCACCAAAAGCTGTCCGGGTTATTCCTTTAGATATTCACGATTATAGCAAGGAACTCGCTGTAGTTAAAAGCCTAGCCAAATCTAGTTGTATCGGCATAGTTAGCCTTAGTCCTGGCATTCTCAGAGCCACAGAAGTCATTTTACACGGTTTACGCGGGGATGAATTATTGGTAATGACTGCCCAACCCAAGGATGCTTATAAACTACACGCTATCGTCAAACGCTCAGAAATTATCTTTTGTACGGATCAAGTCAGCTATTCTACCGCACAATCAGCTATGCAAACAGTCTTAGAAGACCTAATTCGTCCACCTAAACTCATTCGCTGTGAAAATTATATCGGCACACAGTCCATTAATTTATTAAAACGCGAACTGGGATTAATTTAATTTGTCAGTTGTCAGTTGTCAGTTGTCAGTTGTCAGTTGTTAGTAGGGGCGAAGCATTTGGAAGATAAATTATCGGTCATTGCCAAAAATAGTTCTCCAAATGCTTCGCCCGTACAGTTGTTAGTAGGGGCGAAGCATTTTGTACTCTTAAAACTGGGGTCTGTTTGACTTTGTGGATCTACTAAGGATTTCATATCCAATAATAAGTTTGGTAATTTTGTTTCTACCCCCTTACGTCCACTCCGGTCAAAACCATCAATTATCGGCTGACCACTCTCCAATTCCTGCATCCCTTTCCTGATGGTACGTCTATTCCATCCTAACTCTCGTTCTACTAAAGTCTGTCCACCTATTCCCAATCCTTTAACTACTTCTGCCATGAATTGTCTTCGATCGCTTCCCTTGAGTTTTTTGGCTGTTTTTATGTACAGATATTTTAGGTTCTCTGTTAGTTCAATGATAGATTTTGGACGCATTAGGTTAGCTGCACACTGAAATTATCTTCTCTCATTATATAGGGCTACTATTTGATTTTTGAACAAGCTGTAAACCGTAAACCCCATCGAATCAACGATTGAGTCTCAGTATAATGAACAACAATCAAACCGGATTCCTATAGGATCAATCATTCTGTGGAGTTCTCTTATTTATCTAACCCACCATAATATTACGCTGTGACTTCTTCCTTCACTTCCTGCTGTAAAGCTGAAACCAGTCTATTTAGTGCATTTACGTAAGCCTGAGCCGATGCCACAATAATATCGGTATTAGCCGCATGACCTGAAAATACACGGGATTCATGGCGTAAGCGAATTGTCACTTCTCCTAAAGCATCAATTCCTCCGGTGACAGATTGCACAGAAAACTCAATCAATTCATTCGGTACATTCACTACCCGATTGATGGCTTTGTACACCGCATCTACTGGACCTGTACCAATGGCTGCATCAGTTAATTCTTCTCCGTCGGGAGTGCGAAGAGTTACAGTAGCAGTAGGTTGAGCGTTACTACCACAGGAAACCTGTACCAACTCTACCTTAAATAAATCTGGTGCTTGTTGGATTTCATCATTGACAATGGCTTCCAAATCCCAATCAGAGATTTCTTTCTTTTTATCCGCTACGTCTTTGAATTTGACGAAGGCTTTATTTAATTCGGTTTCTGATAGTTCAAAACCCAATTCTTGCAAGCGGGTACGAAAAGCATTTCTGCCAGAATGTTTACCCAATACTATTTGATTGTCGGATAAACCAATTAATTGGGCATCCATAATCTCATAGGTGAGTTTATTTTTCAATACCCCATCTTGATGAATTCCCGATTCATGAGCAAAGGCATTTGCACCGACAATGGCTTTATTTGGTTGCACCAACATTCCCGTTAAATTGGAAACCAAACGGGAGGTTTTATAGATTTGTTTGGTGTCAATATTCGTGAGTTGTGCTTCCGAATTTTCAGCCCGTCCCAAGAAGGGATTAAAATATTGTCTGCGGACGTGCAAAGCCATCACTAATTCTTCTAAAGCTGCATTTCCGGCTCTTTCACCAATACCATTGATGGTACATTCTAATTGACGAGCGCCGTTTTTCACAGCTTCCAAAAAGTTAGCAACTGCTAAACCTAAATCATTATGGCCGTGAACGGAAATAATGGCTTTGTCAATGTTGGGGACATTTTCGGTAATGCCTTTAATGATGCCCCCAAATTCGCTGGGTGTGGTGTAACCTACGGTATCAGGAATATTAACAGTTGTTGCTCCAGCGGCGATCGCTCTTTCCAAAACTTCATACAAAAATTCTGGATCAGAACGTCCCGCATCTTCAGGAGAAAATTCGACATCATCGGTGAAGGTTTTGGCATAGGCTACCATTTCTTCAGCAATGGCAACTACTTCCGGTCTGGTCTTTTTTAACTTATATTGCAGGTGGATATCAGAAGTAGCAATAAAAGTATGAATTCTGCCTTTAGCAGCAGGTTTGATAGCCTCCGCTGCGGCTTTAATATCATCATGTCTGGCTCTGGCCAAACTACAAATTACCGGACCATTTTCCGTTCCCACAGTTTGGGCAATTTTGCTAACTGCTTCAAAATCTCCAGGACTAGCAAAAGCAAAACCAGCCTCAATAATATCTACTCCTAAGCGTGCTAGTTGTTTAGCAATAACTAGCTTTTCGTCTATGTTGAGAGTTGCTCCAGGACACTGTTCTCCATCACGCAATGTGGTGTCAAAGATAATAATTCTATCGGTTTGCTTGCTCATTAGCTTGACCTCTCTTAGTTTTGAGAATGGGCTGAATAAAAGAACATTAGGGAATTAGAATTAATCAAATGTGGTTTGATTTGTCAGTCTTAGAGAATTTATAATCATCACCGACTTCTAATTCCTCAATTCTTGCTTGATAAAATAACTGGAACTGTGAAATCAGAATTTTTAACTTTGAGATTTGTGAATAAATACTAAGCTAAGTTAAGTTAACCGTCAGTTTTTTCTATTCTATCTCTAATATCATTCAAGTCTATATATCTATCGGTAGCATTACGTAGTTCTCTGGCGATCATTCCTTCAGTTGATACTACTGTAATATGCGTATTTTTTGAGCGTAATAGTTCGATAGCTCTTTCAAAATCACCATCTCCGCTGAATAATACAACTCGGTCATATTGATCTACCGTATTAAACATATCAACGACAATTTCAATATCTAAATTCGCTTTTTGGGAGTAACGACCGGAAGCATCATCATAATACTCTTTGAGGATTTTCGTGCGAACTGTATATCCTAAACTGATGAGTGCATCTCGGAAACCCCGTTGGTCTTGTGGGTCTTTTAATCCAGTGTACCAAAAAGCATTGATTAATGTAGTTTCTGACTGTTCGTATTTGAAATATTCTAAAACCCGTCGGGGGTCAAAAAACCAACCATTTTTTTGTTGAGCATAGAACATATTGTTTCCGTCTACAAAAATAGACAGACGATTCATTGGAGAACCCATAAAAATTTACACCTAAATAATAGATAAGAATGTTAGAGGGAAGAATAGATTATAGCAATTATCAAGTGGTAATTTCGCTAATATCTTTAAGGTACATAATTATGTATAGCCATTATCTTACCTCTTTTAAAGCCAAAATTTGGACAAAATATCCCAGTTGAGATCCGAATTATTTAACTTGTTTCACCTCCGGGACTTGTAAATATGTTGTCTGATCAAAATCTACCAATAAAATTGACCTAGTAACAGGATTGTAAACTAGATGATATTCAATTTTACTCCTAAAGAGGTACGGGATAGGATTCTGGAGAAGGAATGGGCTGATCTTCATCAATAGATTTTTTCATCAACTGTAGGGATGATTTCAGAGGATTATCAATGCTTCAGGAGAGAAGACTATTGAGGATACGCATCTAGGATATCCTAGATGGACACCTAAAATTTGAAGAATACTCTATGAACGTAGTTTGAATAATTTGATGACTCCGAATATAAATTTTTATGACAACCAACCTGATCTGCGATCACAGGGGTGGGTTCAGTTACGTAAATATGGGGATGTATTTGTACGGAGTTTTTATACGATGAATATACTGATATGGGTTGGATAAAAATTAAAGGATGGGTGAAAAAGGGATAAGATGGTCATTTAAGTCTTAAATTTGCAGTTTTTAGCAGTCGAACAGAGTTCTGAATCAATATAAGTATTGTACTTAAACTAGTCAGTACAATAATATCGCCCCAGAACCTATATCTAGCTTAACCAAAAAATCAGATTCTGTTGGCAAATTAGAAAAGCAGTCTGGTGCGAGTGGTAGATTTGAGTCATTTACACTAATTAACCTTGTCCATCATTTCGTCAAATTCGGAGTTTCTAAATATTGTTTCTCTGGTTGAGGATAAACAGTTACCCAATCTAAATACCGAATTGGCGGAAATAACTCCACTTTAGCGATTGATGCCGGGAGTTTCTTTAAATCCAACGACTTAATTTTACCTATGGCTAAACCAGCGGGAAACTTCTGACTATAAGTAGATGTAGAAACTAAATCGCCTACTTTAACATTAGGCACTTTTTCATAAAACTCTAACACCCCTTCAGCGGAAGCATCACCTTGCAAAACTCCTTTAGCTGATGTGCGGCTGACAGTTACACCCACTTGACTTTTTAAATCACTAACCAACAATACACTGCTAGTATTAGTCGTCACACTTTCTACTAAACCTACCAATCCCCCATCGGCTTTAACAATAGAACCTTCTTGAATGCCTGATGCAGTCCCTCGATTCAAAATTACCTGTTGCCACCAATGATCTGCACTCCGTCCAATTACCCTTGCTATAATTGGCTTCTGTGGCAAGGTTTCTTTTTCTACGTAACTCAATAAACTTTTTAATTTTTCATTTTGGCTTTCTAGATCGACGATGCGAGTCTGTAATTCTAAAGATCTTGCATCTTTAATACTTTGCTCAGGAATCGTCCCTGACTGCACCATCTGTAATGGAATGGTGATTCCTTGATAGATTTCGCGTAATAATGCCCCTTTTGTTTCTCTGATTGTCCAAGCACTACCTAAAACTAAGGCCAATAACCCTATTTGTAATCCCTTATATTCCCACCAGCGCTTTAAAGTAAACATAAATATACCTGTATATATTTTTATAAATTATTCAGGAGTTACAAAAATATTGCTTAGGAACGCAAATTTAATCACCTGCAATTCTGATTTAACCGGAAATGGTGTGTTAGCAAAGCGTAACGCATCCTAATTTTGTACTTTATTTAATCTATACTCCTTAGTAAGACTTTCCGTGATCATTATCCCTCAACTTCCCTATACTTCTGTTGAAAACAATAGACATCTCCGGAAATTAAATATGCGTGACCTAAAAACCTTGTAGAGACGTTCCATGGAACGTCTCTACAATATTTACCGAAGCTGTCTAATGGATTCTATAATTTTGACACTCTCAGGGAAGACAGCCACTGAGATTCTACTGACAGAATTAGATTAAAGGTTTAGCCTAATCTAATCTCGCTGCGACCGTCAAACGCCGCCTAGACGCTCAATACAACCACCAATCAAGGTGTCGAAATTGCGCTTACTTTTATTGTTTTCAGTGTTTTTGTGAGTCCATCACTAAGCCAAGATGCGGTACGCTCCACAACCTGCCATTACTTGCTCTTTCTTGTCATACTGCCGCTAGGACTTGAACCTAACCGTTGTTTCATAGGAGCCGGGATTTCTCCGTACTAGGATGTTTCAACACGTAGATGTTTATTGTTCTTACTCACGATTTCATTCTAGCATACCACAGGGATTAAAATCCCTCGTGTCGCTTCCCTCTGTTGGGAGCCAAGCCACGCTCGTTTCCCACTTACCGCGAGGTCTTATGAATAAATACAGAACCCATATATTCCTACTACATATTACGGGAATGCCCGCTAAATACTCTCTCCAATTGTTTGAAGTTTTCTAATACACGACCTGTTCCCAACACTACACAGCTTAAAGGGTCCGCCGCAATGTGAGTCACAAGACCTGTCTCATGACTAATTAATGTATCCAGACCTTTGAGTAATGCACCACCTCCTGCCAACATGATCCCGCGATCAATAATGTCTGCTGCCAGTTCTGGAGGTGTCCGTTCTAGTGTCCGTCTCACTGCTTCGATAATTACCGCTAGAGGCTCTACCATGCTTTCCCGAATTTCTGGGCCTTTGATGCTTACAGTTCTGGGTAATCCAGAAAGTAAATGCAAGCCCCGGACTTCCATGACACTATCATTATCATCTGCGGTCGGATAGGCAGAACCAATCTTAATCTTAATATCCTCAGCAGTCCGTTCACCAATTACCAGATTATGAATTTTCTTCATATACTGAGTAATCGCTTCGGTTAGTTCATCTCCAGCAATGCGGACTGACTCGCTAATTACTGTACCCTGAAGACTTAATACCGCTACTTCTGTTGTGCCACCACCTATATCAATGATCATGTTACCCGTAGGTTCTGCAACTGGCAGTCCCGCACCGATTGCCGCTGCAACTGGTTCATCAATTAAATATACTTCCCTCGCTCCGGCTTGATTGGCTGCATCCATGACAGCCCGTCTTTCTACTCCTGTGACACCACTAGGAATGCCAATGATAATGCGGGGACGCATCAGGGATCTTCCCTCATTTACCCGCTGAATAAAGCTTTTTAGCATCAATTCAGCCGTGTCAAAGTCAGCAATCACACCGTCACGCAGGGGACGGAGGGCAATTACATTGCCTGGTGTCCGTCCGAGCATTTTTTTGGCCTCTTCTCCCACTGCCAGTGCCACCTTGAGATTTTGATCAATGGCAACTACAGAAGGTTCTTGCAGGACAATTCCTTTACCAGACACATAAACTAGGGTATTGGCTGTACCAAGGTCGATACCCATATCCCATGATGGACGAAAATTTCTGAAAAGATCCACGCTTCTCTTTGCCCCTTATTTGCGATACTTATAACTACAAAGATAAAAGTTAATAATGATTGACAGATTCCATGATGTTTGCTTGCCTGACTCCAGTAACCTAGACTATTTTTTTATCTAGGTTTTGTCAATCTTGATTTTAGTTTCACGAATCTTATGTTCTATTTTTTCATGGTCAGTCAGTATAACCGTATATTTTTTTTAATGTCAAGTATTTTTTGAATTTTTGTGCGAGTTAACTGTTGGGATTCTAACATATTTTCAATACTTTCACAATTAGTTATTATAGAATCCGGGATAGTACAATACAAAGTTACTAATAAATAAAAGCCATGAGCATTAATGTTGTCACTCTTATTGGCCGTGTAGGCATCGATCCTGATATGAAGTTTTTTGATTCGGGTAAAGTTAAATGTAGATTAACTCTAGCAGTCAGTCGTCGTACCCGTGAGGGAGAACATACAGACTGGTTTAACTTAGAATTATGGGGAAAAACTGCGGAAGTTGCGGGTAATTATGTTCGGAAAGGCAAACAAATAGGCGTTAAAGGTTCTTTGCGGTTTGATTCCTGGAGCGATCGCCAAAGCGGAGTTAACCGTTCTAGTCCAGTTATCAATGTCGAGCAACTAGAATTACTAGGTTCTAAGCGTGATGGTGAAGGTGGGGGAGCAGATATGTCTCCAGATAATTTCTAATTAGTCAGTTGTCAGTTGTTAGTAGGGGCGAAGCATTTGGAAGATAAATTATCGGTCATTGTCAAAAATAGTTCTCCAAATGCTTCGCCCGTACAGTTGTTAGTAGGGGCGAAGCATTTGGAAGATAAATTATCGGTCATTGCCAAAAATAGTTCTCCAAATGCTTCGCCCGTACAGTTGTTAGTAGGGGCGAAGCATTTGGAAGATAAATTATCGGTCATTGCCAAAAATAGTTCTCCAAATGCTTCGCCCGTACAGTTGTTAGTAGGGGCGAAGCATTTGGAAGATAAATTATCGGTCATTGCCAAAAATAGTTCTCCAAATGCTTCGCCCGTACAGTTGTTAGTTGTTTTTTCCTTGCCATTGACCACTGACCATTGACCACTGACTAATAACTAATTTGCAATGTTACTGATGCTTGTACTTCCTGTTCACCAGCAATTATGGGAGTAGAAGCATCTGCATTAGCTAATTTAGCCTCAGCCCGGTAAAGCATGGGAGGTGGTGGTGGAGTTGCACCATTGACTTGAATACTGACAATTTCTTTTTGTTGTAATCCCAGGCTACTTAAAACGGCTTCTGCTTGCTGTTGGGCATCCTGGGTAGCTTTTTTCAGAGCTTGTTTTTGGGCGATCGCAATTGCTTCATCACTAGCAATAAAACTCACACCGTTAATTTGTGTCGCTCCAGCCTTCACAGCTTCATCTAACAATGTTCCGGCTTGATCTGTAGGAATGCGGAAACTGACTGTATTACTGGCAGCATAACCAGTGATTCGTTGGACATTATTGCTGTAGCTATACACTGGATTCAGGCGAATTCCTGTAGTTGTCAATTTTTCCACATTACGTTTTTTCAGCAATGTCACCACAGCGGATGATTTACGAGCCGCTTCTTTTTGGACATCTTCAGCGGTTTTTCCTTGAATTTCCACACCTAAACTCACTTGAGATAAAGTTGTAGAAATTGTTTCTACTCCCCGTCCACTCACGGTTAAAGTTCGCCATAATTTTGCCTTTTCTTGCGCCGATGCAGGTAATATAAAAGTCGCGCATATCAATATACTCAAGGATAATATCTTCCCAAAATTCCTGGTAGGAAAACGAGAATTGGATAAAATAGTGTTAGACATTCTGCTGGCACTCCTCCAAAAACGGATCAATTCTTGGTTAACTGTTAATTATCAACTAATTATCAACAACCACCAAAACATTTTTACCACTTGTTTTATCATCTCAGCATTACCCAAATTTACCGCTAATGTAAGCTTTGGTATCTTCCTGTTGAGGGTTGCTGAAAATTAGCTCTGTCGAATTGTACTCTACTAAATACCCAGCCCGTCCACCTGATTCTGAGGCTCTAACATTAAAAAATGCCGTTTTATCAGATACTCGTGATGCTTGCTGCATATTGTGAGTGACTATGACGATGGTATATTGCTCTTTAAGTTGATGAATTAGTTCTTCAACCCGCGAGGTAGAAATAGGATCAAGAGCAGAACATGGTTCATCCATGAGGATAACTTCTGGTTGTACTGCGATCGCTCTGGCAATACATAAACGTTGTTGTTGTCCACCAGATAAAGATAAACCATTTTGGCGCAATTTATCCTTGACTTCATCCCACAAAGCCGCTTGTCGCAAACTCCGTTCTACTAATTCATTCATATCACCCCTGTAGCCATTAATTCTGGCCCCAAAAGCAATATTTTCATAAATTGACTTGGGAAATGGGTTGGGTCTTTGAAACACCATACCAATACGTCTCCGCACCTCTACGGGATCAGTATTGGGTGCATAGAGATTTTTATCATAGAAATAAACTTTACCTTCGGCTCTAAATGATGCGATTAAATCATTTAGACGGTTATAACATCGCAATAATGTACTTTTACCGCAGCCAGATGGTCCAATAAAAGCCGTCACCCGATTTTTAGGAATATCTAGCCAAACATTCTGTACAACCAAAAAATTGCCGTAGTAGATATTGAGATCTTCTGTGCGTAAAACCGATTCAGCCCCATTAATCGTGCTAATTGTAGTAGCCATAAATACTTAAATGAATGCAGAATTTAGAATTTAGAATTTAGAATTACGTTTTGCAACGGGGATTTTACCCCGACGCAAAACCCGCTGCTTGTAGAAGCAGGGGACTTTAACCCCCAAAGGTAAGTTAAAGAATAAGTTTTTCGGGATGAGTTTCAGTTTTGTTGATAGCCTCTTGACTAAACCTTTTGTTTAGTCACCCAGCGAGTAATAATACTAGTAATTAAAACCATCATTACGAGGATTAAAGACGCAGCCCAAGCTAGAGATTGCCAAGTTGGGAAGGGAGAAGTAGCAAAGTTGTAGACTAAAACCGCGAGAGAAGCAGTAGGTTTGAGAATGCTATCCGGCCAAAAAGCAGAGAAAAGAGCCGTAAATATTAATGGTGCTGTTTCTCCAGCAGCCCGAGCGATCGCCAAAGTAGAACCAGTGACAATTGTTGGTAATGCAGCCGGCAATACCACCAGGATCACAGTTTGCAAATTACTTGCACCTAATCCAACAGACGCTTGCCGCAAATCTTGAGATACTAATTGCAAAGCTTCGTCTGTAGTTTTTACAATAATAGGTAACATCAAAATTGCTAAGGCAAATCCACCCCCCAGGGCTGAGTAAGAGCCTAAATTCAGGTTTACTAAGGTCAAAACCACAATTCCATAGGCAAATACCCCAGCAATAATAGAAGGAACACCACTGAGGACGTTAGTAGCAAAACGTATCCATCTAGCAATCTTTTGGGAACTAAACTCATTTAAATAAATTGCGGCCAATACACCAAAGGGAACACTAATGACAGCGGCAATCCCGACCATGAGAATTGTGCCAACAATGGCATTACCAAAACCGCCATTTTTGCCAAAAGGCGGCGGTGGTAACTGCGTAAAAATATTGAGATTTAAACTACTAAACCCTCTAATTACTACATAATAAAGCACTGCCAACAAGGGGACTAGTGCCAATGCTCCACAGATAAAAGCTAATCCAGTCATTGCTGTATTCAACAATGTCCGAGGAGAGGAAGGAGAACGAGTCAGGCTTCTTTGCTCAAAAGAAGAAGTCATAATTTAACCTATCACTATAGTCTCTGGACTCGCGCCACAATAAACTCTGCCAGAATATTGACTATCATCGTCAATAGAAATAGGATTAAAGCTGCATACATTAAAGCAGCAACTTGTAACCCATTAGCTTCAGCAAATTGATTTGCTAGTAGGGAAGAAATTGTATTAGATGGTGCTAAGAAAGAGATGTTAATATTATTGGCATTACCAATTAACATTGTCACAGCCATTGTTTCACCCATGGCTCTACCAAGTGCCAACATCACCGCACTGACAATGCCAGAAAAAGCAGCGGGGATAATAACTTGAAAAATTGTTTCCCAACGGGTTGCACCGATTGCCAAGGCAGCTTGACGTAAACCCGAAGGTACAGAAATCAAAGCATCACGAGAAATAGCGGTGATAATTGGCAAAGTCATAATTGCTAAGATCACTCCCGCAGGTAACATTCCTGGTCCTGTAGGTGAGGTACTAAAAATAGGTAGCCAGCCCCAATAATGATGCAGCCATTTGCCCAAATCAGTTAAAATCGGGATTAAAACAAAAATTCCCCAGACTCCGTAGACAACACTGGGAATGGCAGCTAATAATTCTACTAAAAATACCAGTACCAATTTTACCTGGGATGGCAAAAAATCCTCACTCAATAAAATCGCTGTCCCCACACCAATCGGAACTGCTAAAATTAGTCCGATTAAAGAACTCATGAGAGTCCCATAAATCGCAGGTAATACCCCATATTCATCATTAACAGGATTCCAATTGCTGGTGATTAAGAAATTAATCCCGAATTTTTGGATAGCTGGACTGGCCGCAATAGCAACTTGCAAGGTAATCCATAATAAAATCCCAGCAATTGCTAGGGCAAAAATTCGAGTTAACCAAATAAAGCTCCGATCTAGATTTCTGTCTATTTCCGAGCGATTTTTCGTTACTAATGGGGTTTCTGGAAAATTTATGGACATGAATGCTGACTCTAAGATGTGGGAAAAAGCTAACTTTCTCAAAACTAAGTAGGTGAAGGGAAAAAAACCGTAGACGCGGAGCGGCTTCTCGAAGAGTAATATGTAACGAAAAGTAAAATCGCCGAAACCCTCTTCACTCTTGCCTCTTGCCTCTTGCCTCTTGCCTCTTGCCATAACGACGATTTTCAATGCTAACCTACTTAGGTTGTCATTACTTTGTAGTTTTAGGATCAGCGCCAAGAGAGATTTTATAATCAGGACTAATTTGATCAGCAGCAGCAGCCACTTTAGCAATCACATTTGCTGGTAAAGGAACATACCCTAATTGAGTAGCTAACTTTTGTCCATCGGTTAAAGCGTACTCAATAGTTGCTTCTATTGCCTTGGCTTTACCAGCATCAGCATATTTTTTATAAGCGAGAATCCAAGTATAAGTGACGATTGGGTAAGAACCTTCCCCTTCAGGATCAGAAATAAAAGCGCGAAGATTTTCTGGTAAAGTTACTGATGCTAACGTTTTAGATGCTGATTCTTCAGAAGCCAAAACAAACTTTTTAGCTTTATTTTCTAAACTCGCAAATTTGAGATTACTTTGTTTGGCATAGCCATATTCTACATAACCAATAGCGCCTGGAGTTTGTTGAATTTGGGCGGTAACACCTTCATTGCCTTTAGCACCAATTCCTACAGGCCATTTTACACTTTTACCGTCACCTACTTTAGTTTTCCATTCTGGACTAATGGCGCTAAGGTGTTTGGTAAAAACGCCTGTAGTCCCGCTACCATCAGCCCGATAAATAACTTTTATCTCGTCTTTTGGTAATTTTACACCAGGATTAGCTTGAGCGATCGCCGGATCATCCCAAGATTTGATTTTACCTAGTAAAATATCAATATAAACTGCTCGTGGTAGTTTGAGTATGGCTACGCCACCTGAGCTATCAGCAATATCTGGTAAGTTATAAGCCAGAACAATACTACCAGCAGTTACAGGTAGTAAGATCACTCCTTTATCTGCGGGGATATTCTGAATTTCTTCATCTTTCATGGCTACATCACTAGCACCAAAGTCTACTGTCCCTTTGGTAAACTGCTCAACACCAGCACCACTACCAACTGGCTGATAGTTAACTTTTAAATTGGGGTATTTTTTGTTTAACTCCGCAAACCAGGTTTGGTAAAGGGGTGACGGAAAAGTAGCACCGGCACCTGTTAATTCAATATTACCTCCTAAATCTAGTTTGCTGGAAGCAGTTGTAGTTTGACTGGAAGATTTGTTAGGAGTGGGATTCGTTGAGTTAGTTTCTCCACAGGCAGATAAACTAATTGCTAGTGTGAATACCGATATTAAAGCTATCAGGCGATTATGCTTCATTGCACTTAGAGGTAATGGTAGTAATGTTAATTTTTAGCTAAACACCTCTAACATACTCCTAAAAAATTGTTTCAGAGACTTACAAATCAAAAATACCCCATAAGACTGGATAATCTTTTTTGTGAAGTTCTTTTATCGGTAAAGAAATGGGGAAATCTATATTTATAGTATTTGCGTATTTTACAAGTTGATCATATCATCCTTTGACATCAGCCTACTTTTTTTGTTTTTTTCCATTCCCTTGATTAGCTCTTGATTCTAATGTAAACTCTGGTATTTCTTCAAGTTCATCTTCACTTAAACTATACTGTTCACACACAAGACTTAACCGATTTCCAGGAGTTGTCACTGCATTGACAGAATGAGTTAAATCACCCTGAAAGTAAATTAAAGAATTGGTTTGGGGTTTAATTTGTCCCACTTGGCGTTTTTGCAACTTCAGCACCAATTCTCCTCCCTCCATATCTTCTGGTACACGTACATAAAGAACGCTCACAAATGCAGGAGGTTCAACGGTTTTACAATAGGAACGCAAAGACCGGTCAATATGGGGGTCAACGCGAGAACCTGCTTTTAGTAGTAAAGGATTCAGATAAAAAGCATTACAATTAGGTAAAAGTGCCAAATCTAAATAAGGCTTAAAATAGGGGAATTTTTGAATAACTTCTGCTAAACCTTGACGCTGAAATACAACAGAAAAGCCTTTAGTATTGATAAAATCTCGGTTGAGGTTATTGATAGCAAAATAGGGACAAGCTTGGATTTCTCCCCACAAGTCCTGGAGATATTGAACAGGAAAGGCGTTAGGATGTTGTTGATAGTATTTCACGGTCTTAAATTAATGGATATTGAGTTTAATTTTTGTCTGAATCAGGATATCCAGGATTAGAGGATTAACAGGATGTTTGACATTTCTATAGTCTTTCATAGTCTTAAATTAATGGATATTGAGTTTAATTTTTGTCTGAATCAGGATATCCAGGATTAAAGGATTAACAGGATATTTGACATTTCTATAGTCTTTCATAGTCTTAAATTAATGGATATTGAGTTTAATTTTTGTCTGAATCAGGATATCCAGGATTAAAGGATTAACAGGATATTTGACATTTCTATAGTCTTTCATAGTCTTAAATTAATGGATATTGAGTTTAATTTTTGTCTGAATCAGGATATCCAGGATTAGAGGATTAACAGGATATTTGACATTTCTATAGTCTTTCATAGTCTTAAATTAATGGATATTGAGTTTAATTTTTGTCTGAATCAGGATATCCAGGATTAGAGGATTAACAGGATGTTTGACATTTCTATAGTCTTTCATAGTCTTAAATTAATGGATATTGAGTTTAATTTTTGTCAGAATCAGGATATCCAGGATTAGAGGATTAACAGGATGTTTGACATTTCTATAGTCTTTCATAGTCTTAAATTAATGGATATTGAGTTTAATTTTTGTCAGAATCAGGATATCCAGGATTAGAGGATTAACAGGATGTTTGACATTTCTATAGTCTTTCATAGTCTTAAATTAATGGATATTGAGTTTAATTTTTGTCAGAATCAGGATATCCAGGATTAGAGGATTAACAGGATGTTTGACATTTCTATAGTCTTTCATAGTCTTAAATTAATGGATATTGAGTTTAATTTTTGTCTGAATCAGGATATCCAGGATTAGAGGATTAACAGGATGTTTGACATTTCTATAGTCTTTCATAGTCTTAAATTAATGGATATTGAGTTTAATTTTTGTCTGAATCAGGATATCCAGGATTAGAGGATTAACAGGATGTTTGACATTTCTATAGTCTTTCATAGTCTTAAATTAATGGATATTGAGTTTAATTTTTGTCTGAATCAGGATATCCAGGATTAGAGGATTAACAGGATGTTTGACATTTCTATAGTCTTTCATAGTCTTAAATTAATGGATATTGAGTTTAATTTTTGTCTGAATCAGGATAACCAGGATTAGAGGATTAACAGGATGTTTGACATTTCTAGGGAATACATTAATAAAACAATCAATAAAAATCATGATCAAAAAACCCATCAACAAAACCACCAAACCATCCTGTACATCTTTAAATCCTGGTTATCCTGATTCAGACAATGATATTTCTAGGGAATACCTTAATAAAAAAATCAATTAAAATCATGATCAAAAAACCCATCAACAAAACCACCAAACCATCCTGTACATCTTTAAATCCTGGTTATCCTGATTCAGACAATGATATTTCTAGGGAATACCTTAATAAAAAAATCAATAAAAATCATGATCAAAAAACCCATCAACAAAACCATCAAACCATCCTGTACATCTTTAAATCCTGGACATCCTGATTCAGACAATGATATTTCCAGGGAATACCTTAATAAAACAATCAATAAAAATCATGATCAAAAAACCCATCCACAAAACCATCAAACCATCCTGTACATCCTTAAATCCTGGACATCCTGATTCTGACAATGATATTTCCAGGGAATACATTAATAAAACAATCAATAAAAATCATGATC
The DNA here is from genome assembly GCF_008121535.1 of Dolichospermum sp. UHCC 0315A. Lineage (GTDB taxonomy): Bacteria > Cyanobacteriota > Cyanobacteriia > Cyanobacteriales > Nostocaceae > Dolichospermum > Dolichospermum lemmermannii. The sequence continues at coordinate 2,249,633 of NZ_CP043056.1, read as the reverse complement.
AAAAAACCCATCAACAAAACCACCAAACCATCCTGTACATCTTTAAATCCTGGACATCCTGATTCAGACAATGATATTTCTAGGGAATACCTTAATAAAACAATCAATAAAAATCATGATCAAAAAACCCATCAACAAAACCACCAACCCATCCTGTACATCTTTAAATCCTGGTTATCCTGATTCAGACAATGATATTTCTAGGGAATACCTTAATAAAACAATCAATGAAAATCAGTATCAGAAAACCTATAAACAAAACGACCAACCCATCCTGTAAATCCTTAAATCCTGGTTATCCTGATTCTGACAATTACAAGGGTAAAGGGCAAAAGCGCAAGAGTGCAAAGAGCTAAAGAGTCCTCGCCGCACCACTACATACAACCCGAAAACCAATAGTGTAGTAGTCGTTAGCGAGGTAGTTGAGGTTGCGATAAGCAGAACGGCAATATACAGGATAGTCGTGCCACGAACCACCGCGCAGCAACTTGTTGCTTTTGGACTCATTGCTTATCCATGCGCTTCTATCTGTAGGCGCATCTTCATAATTATTATGCCAATCATCTTGACACCATTCCCACACATTGCCGTGCATATCATATAATCCAAATTCATTGGCTATTTTAAAACTTCCTACTTCTGTTGTTTTTCCTTTCCGAATTCCTTTAACTCCATCACCATAAGTATAGTTACCATGATAATTAGCTAAATCTGTGGTAATCGTCTCACCAAAATGAAATGGTGTGGTAGTTCCGGCACGACAGGCATATTCCCATTCTGCTTCACTGGGCAGTCTATAGGGTCTTTGAGTGTGATTTGATAGTCGGTTACAAAACTCCACCGCATCATGCCAAGAAACCCGTTCTACAGGACGATTTGCTCCTTCAAACCTAGATGGGTTTGGTTTTAGTTCTTGGTTGACTGGAGGTAAAGCGGCTACTGCTTGCCATTGTGCTTGGGTAACAGGATATTTACCCAATAAAAACGGTGGTACTGTAACTTGATGCTGGGGACTTTCAGTTTCCCTGCGTTCTGGCTCATTTTTTGGTGAACCCATCATAAAACTACCACCGGGAATTGCTACCATTTCTAGTTGAATACCATTACCTAAGTCTTCTATAAAATGCTGGGCTTGTTTTTGTTTTCTCTTAATACTCAATTCTGTTTTTTGTTTCGGCCATCCTAATTTTTTAAGCTCAATAGTAGCAACTTCAAAATCAAAAGGTTCTAAGTTGATAGATGTCTCATTTTCTGTGATGATAGCAACTTCAACTTCAGAGGTTTTGATTTCTGGTAGGGGTAATTCGTGAATTACCCCTACTGGGTTTAACTGTTCTGCTAACCTAGCATAATCTCCCCCTAACTGACGCAATACTTGTTGATTAATCTCAGCAAAGGGGAAAATTTCTGCCTTTGTTTTTTCATCCAAATCAGAATTAGGAAATAGCAATGCAGGAAAACTTCTAATTGATATACCAGCTTTCTGACATATATATTCAGAAACAGCTTTGAACATGGCTTCAATTTCTGTTAATCTTACAGAACGCCATAAAACTTCTCGCACTCCCTCAACAAAATCATATTGCCACTTTTCTGGCTGATTTTCTTGACTAATTAACTTAGGTTCTAACAAACCACTCATAAAAATTTCCGCCAAAATAATTGGCTTTCTTGGTGGTGGCAACATTTTTTCTTGAATCAGATGAATTACAGGTATACTTACAGGTGCAGAAGACATCAAATTTGCTAATCTTCTTGCTAAAGGTGAAGCACTATTATAAAATTTATTAACTAATAATTTTGGATCTTTTGTTGTTTGTGAACTGAATAATTTATGTGTGGGAATTAATTCTTTCCATTTAGGCATAAATAAAATACCCACTGTGTCAATATTACCTGTACCTGCAATCACTTTTGCCCAATATTCTAAAGATTCAGGTTCTAAAATCACAATAGGTAACTTTAACGCTTGATTGGGTTTTTGGCGTTGCTGAATCAAGGTATGAAAATGAAAACCTAATAATCGGAAGTATTCGTCATGTAATAGTTTAGCAATAGCCAACAAATATAAATCATACCTAAAATCAGCAACGCCGGGTTTTTCTTCTAACCAGAAAGGGAAATCATGAATAGTCAATTTAGAATTGAGTAAACCTGGTTCAATCGCACTTAAAGAAACGGAAATACCCAAATCTAAAACAGTGCGTTCCCATAATTGTTCCGGTAATAATTGCAGAATTGTTACCGAGACTTGTTTAGACCATAATTCTAATAAATTATGTATTTCTCCTTCCCACCATAAAGAGGAAATACAATCACTAATTAATAATATTAAACGTCTACCATTAGGTTCTAATAGTTCTTTGGGACTGCGGGAACGTTGTTTTTTTGTAGCTTTTCTCTGCTGGTGAAAAAATTGCGGTTTACCATCATTTGTGCATAAATTCCAAGTATAAACATTTCTAAAAGCTCCATGTCTTTCCATTAATTTGCGAAACTCATTGATAGTTTCTTCCCAAACTACAGTAGCGCGATTTTCTTCAACAACTATCACCAAATCTAACCAACGTTCTCGCGCAGGTTTTAAAACTGGTATCCAAACATCATTTTCCGCTATTTGTTGGGCTGTATTTTCTTCATCTAAAACAAATTTTATCCGAGATGGAACTTTCCGCATCAATGGACGGAGTGACCTACCAATTTCTAAAGCATTAGGTAAAGCAGCAACAGCAGGAGATTTAAAAGGTACTCCTGATGATGCAGGTTCTGATTTTTCAGAGGTTGGTTTTTCAGTAGAATTAGATTGAGAAATAGAATCTACACCATCTTTTGTATAAGCTTTAGCTGTAGTTTCTTGAATGTTTTCTACTGTAGAATCATCCGAAGCATCTAAATTTTGATAACTTTCTCGTTGAGGTAATTTAGAAATCTCAGTTTGAGAAATTTGATTTGCTTGATTAACTTCATCAACAGATGTAATTGCTAATGGTAATTTGATCTGGTTTGCTAACCAAATAGCATCAGCAATTTCTTCTGCACTCATGTCCAGTTCTAGGTGTTGTAGAAGTTTAATCAACCTGTTCATCATGAATCCTCGGAACTATCTAAATACTTTAATATTTTCTTAATCAAATCATCTGTAGGTTGGGTTGTTCGCGTCAGCGTTGCGAAGCAATGGAACGAAACCCAACACCAAACTTCACTATCTCCCCTTAGAGGATGTTTTAAAAGTTTTTAATGTGTAAACAGACCCCTCTCCAAACCTCTCCCCTACCAGGGGAGAGGCTTTAAAACCCCCATTCCCTTGTAGGGAAGGGGGGGAGGGGGGTTAGGTTTTTGGAGATTATGGGTTTCATATAATACTTTTCAAACAACCTCTTAATGTTGGGTTTCACTTCGTTTAACCCAACCTACAATTATTTACTTCTTAATCATGAATCCTCGGAACTATCTAAATACTTTAATATTTTCTCAATCAAATCATCTTTAGTTGTCCCTGTTGGTGAATTTTCTCTAGTAACTAAGTAAACAGCGTTAAGAAGTTGATCTGTTGCTAATTCCCCATTTTGACGTTTTTTGAAAAAATCCTCAATTAAATCATGCGCTATTTGAGGTAGTTTATCATTTTCTTTTAAACTGAGATGTGCTTTAACTATTCGTTCTAATTCTGTTTTATCTGGTTCTTGGATATTTAATCTGATACAACGTCTTAAAAAGGGAGGAGGAAAATCTCGTTCACCATTACTGGTTAAAATCACAAAAGGAAAGGATGTACAGCGAATTCTACCTTTTTCAATAGTGGCTTTTTGATCTTTATATGCTGTCTGTACTTCTACCTGATCTAGTTTATCAGCTATGCGCCTTAGTTCTGGTATTTCAAATTCTCCCTCTTCAAAAATATGTAGTAAATCATTAGGTAAATCAATGTCACTTTTATCAATTTCATCAATTAATAAAACTCTGGGTTTGTCAGATGGTAGTAAAGCTGTTCCCAGTGAACTTAAATTAATATATTTACCAATTTCTGCTAAGTTGTCTTTGTCTTTATCTTTATCTTTAGCATCTTGTAAACGTCCTATGGCATCATAATTATAAAGTCCATCTTTTAGCGTGGTGCGGGTGGTAATTGGCCAATGTAATACTTCTCCTAATCCTAGTTCATAAGCTACAGCATAGGCTAAAGAAGTTTTACCTGTTCCTGGTTTACCTGTTACTAATAAAGGTCGTCGTAAATATAAAGCCGCATTCACTAAGTCTATTTCTTCTGAACGTGCTTGAAATGTTTCTCCGCGTCTTTTTTTGGGGACGCTATTACTATTATTAAAATCTCGCCAACTTGGTGGTTTTGGAAGCTTAGAACCTTCATCTATCCATTTTTGATTTACTTGATTGTTTCCTTGAAATATTTTCCAGTCTGTCATAAGAATACCTAGTTAATAATGATTGGTTCAGCTTTAAATGGTAAAATGTGAGGGTTTTCGTAAATGATAAAAACATTATTTACGAATAGATATTGATTGTCTTTGTCATTAAGCAAGAATTTTTCATATTGTTCCAGAACATGATTAGGTAATGTATGAATATAGCAATTTAACTCATTATTTGCTCTGATTGCATATTCTTGTTTCTCTAAAGTAATTTTATCTCTGTGACAGATAGCGATAGGAACAACATTACTCTTCAATGAACTAAAAATCTTAATAATTTTATCAGCATCATTTTTTTTATTCTCATCAAAAATATTTAGTATAACACCAATTGCTTGCTTCATTAATACAGAAAATCTTGTTTCATTATATTCATGTAGCTTTTGAAAATCATTGCAGGTAATATTTTCTAATTGCTGCCATTTATCAATCCAATTGCTTTGTTTAACATTTAAATAGTTTGTGTCTAAGCGTGTAACATCACGAACCATCACCGGATATCTCTGACGTACAGGAATTCTATCTCCAAAATCATCAATTTCCCATGTTTCAACAGGATGATTAAGGTATTGTGGGGGTAGGAAAAATACAAATTTTTTATCCTTTTCTAACTTACAAGGAATTTTTTGGAATAATGAAAGAAAAAGGTTTTTTTCAATTTCTTTGAGTGTAAAGCTATCATCAGGAGAATCAGAAAATTCAATTGACTCAAACCCTGTTTGGTGTTTTATATAATTTTGAATATTAGGAATAACACCACCACTAATTTTAAATTTTGGGATTTTTGATCTTGATTTTGTTGTCAATGGTTCTATTTTAATTAATATGTATGATTCCTGTTTAGTATCGGTATTTCTATCTTGTTTATTAACATCTTGAATCAGTTTATCAAAATCTTCTATATTATTACTTCCCCATTTTTCTAACTTTGTTTGAGGAATTTGAGAATTAGTAATTAAATATTTTATAAATTGTGCTGTATTGTCGTTATGATTAAATTTTTCATTACTATCTAAATTACGTTTATCCCAATCATACAAATCTTTAACAATACCTTCTACTGTGGTTTGAGGCGAATTTACTAAACCACAAGATTTATAAGCTGTTTGAATAGCAGAATTTATAGCTGTATCCAGATTAGTAGTTAAGACTTGAATGAGGCTTAAAAAACTCCAAGATTCAATTATGATTTTTGCAGGAATCATGTATCCTACTTTAACATTTCTTCGTACTCCCGCATAAGGTTGTCCATCTGGATCAAGTTCTGAAGATACAACTATTCCCACAAAACTAGCCAATTTTTCATCCCAAACAGGCGCACCACTAAAACCTAATTCAATAGAAAATTTAGATTGATTTTCTACATCCATCTGTACCAAACCAGAACCATTAGTATCTACAAGTTTTCCTTCTGTAATTACCCCCTCATCATGTCCTATAGGAAATCCTAAAACAGAGAAATTATGTTGAGATGATGCTTTCAAACTTAATGGAAAAGATATATCACTTTTTGGTAAATTACCTTGTAATTCCAGAATAGCTATATCTTCTCCATATTTATAAATATCAGATCGAGGTTTCCATGCAATAACTTTCGCCTCAAACTTTGGTTTATTTTCTCCTACAGGAAAGAGAAAATCAACATTTACTAAATCTGAAGGTCTTTCTGGAGTAGAATGTGCTAAAGCATCTGCAACTACATGAGCGCAGGTAATAATATATTTATCATATATCAATAAACCTGAACCTTTTACCTCATCAGAAGGATTATAAATTCTGGCAATGTGGTTTTTATGTAATTCTTCCATTTCATCATCTACCATAAACTAACTATGCTGTTTTGTTATTCCACTTCACGGTGATTTCAAAAGTTAGTTCACTTCCCAAAGAACTAAATACAATTCCAGCATTAGCAGTTAGTTTGACACCAAATTTTATTTCTGTTTCATTGGGGGTAATATCCTTGAGTTTAGAAACAACAGTAGTAATAACAGGTTTAATTTCATCTAATGCTTGATCAAACTTTTTACTAGCAGCAGTGACAGAAACTCCATTTCCCCGTGATACGGGTTTCGGCGCTCCTGGTTGGGTTGGTTGTTTGTCTACTTCTACTAAAAAAGTAGTTCCATCTTCTAAAGCAAACTCAATTAATTGCTTTTCTGCCATATTAGATATATATTGCGAATCAGGCTATGTAAGGTCAAATATACCACATTGCCAACATATTTAAACAGCACAAAATAGCACTAAAGATAGTTGTCGCATAGCTAAAGGTATACTTACCCCAAACTTACCCCAATAAAATTTGGGACGAGTATTAAACCCGTCCCAGAATTACCTAAAACCGCGAATTAATCGGTTTTGGCTGATTTTTCTCAAAGGCGACACCCGGATTTGAACCGGGGGATGGAGGTTTTGCAGACCTCTGCCTTACCACTTGGCTATGTCGCCGCGCCCACAATTACTAATGGTAGCACCATTCTTCCAAATTTGCACCATCTAGGAGAAATTTTTTTGAAGATTCATGTTTTTACTTAACTGGACAGACAAAAAGCCTGTCCTCCAGTGGAGATTAGGGATGTAATTTCACTTCTTCGGCAAAATTCGCCCAGCGCGCAAAGTAAAATGGCCCTGCGACAGACCCCCAGATATGCTCATCGGTGTCAGGATTTCGTCCTCTGTCGCGGCTGATGAACTGTTGACCATCAAGTTCAAAATCACTATCTAAATAGGTTCTTTGCCCGTCACGGATGACAATGCAGCCTTTTCCTGGTTCGACTGTGCCTTGGAATTTGTTCCCAGTCCACTCTACAATCATGTTACAACCACAGAGTCTTTCCAAGCGATCGCTCGTTAAAGTCTGCAATCTTGGTAAATCACGGGAAGCACCATAAAAGTCTTTTTCATCTTTGACAGTATAGTTTTCAATATGGATTTTATCCCCCACCGTCGTCAGATGTAACACCCGCACCCGATAGGGCTTATTCAGCATATAATCATAAGCTTGTTCCACGAACAAACTTACCCCTGATAATACCCCCCAATCCAGGGGACGCATACATACACGAATATGGGCAAAAAAAGCCGGATTCTCAAAAACCTGGGCTTGATTGCTAAAATCAGCCGCCATCCAACGAGCTAAGGTGACAATATCTGGAGAATGAGTCATACCGATTTCGGATTTGGGAATAGGAATGCAATTAATTTTAAATCCTGATTACCCTCAATCTACACTTTTCTATTGTATGTACTTAACCGAATCGTCCAGACACATAGTCATGGGTGCGAGTATCTAGCGGATTCCGAAAGATTTGACTAGTCTCCCCGAATTCCACCATTTGACCAATGCGACTTTCATCAGTGCTAAAAAAGGCAGTAAAATCAGAAACGCGAGTTGCTTGCTGCATATTATGAGTAACAATCACAATCGTGAATTCTGTTCGCAATTGGTGAATTAATTCTTCTACTTTCATTGTAGCGATCGGATCAAGGGCTGAACAGGGTTCATCCATTAGTAAAACCTTGGGTTTAACCGCTAAAGCCCTAGCGATACAGAGACGTTGTTGTTGTCCACCAGAAAGACCTGTAGCAGACTGATGAAGTTTATCTTTGACTTCATCCCACAAAGCCGCACCTTTCAGGGCAGATTCGACAATTTCATCTAATACTACTTTTGGAGATTTACCAGCAATTCTCACACCATAAGCCACATTTTCATAAATGCTCATGGGAAAAGGATTGGGTTTTTGGAATACCATGCCAATTTCTCGACGCAGACGATTGATATTAATCTTAGGATCGTAGATGTTCTGACCAAAAAATTCTATCTGACCTTCGACTTTGACTTTTCCTTCTAATTCACTAATCCGATTAATGGTTTTAATAAATGTAGATTTACCACAACCACTAGGACCAATTAATGCAGTAACTTGGTTTTTATAAATATCTAATGATATTCCTTCAATAGCTTTATAGTTTCCATAATAAAAGCTAAGATTCTTGACTTGGATGGCAGTAGTTAAGTTACTCATGATTGACTAAAGTACGAAAGAAAATTTTTTAGTTGACCTTATCTTTTCTTAGCAATTACGCGAGATAGCACGCTGAAAAACAAAACTAAAGTTAGGAGAATGATGGAGGTTGTCCATACTAATTGATTTACGGCTGGATCGGGATTGTTATAAAGGTTAAAAATCAATACTGGTAAGGAAGCAGTAGGACTTAATAAACCATCAGACCAATTTTGACTAAATAAAGCGGTAAAAATTAGTGGCGCTGTTTCGCCAGAAGCACGGGCTATAGCTAGGGAAATACCGGTAGTAATCCCTGGGATAGCCGAACTAACAATAACACGAAAGGTAGTTTGAAAACGAGTTCCTCCTAAGGCTGCGGATGCAAGACGTTGGGGAACAGGAATGAGCTTTAAAGCCTCTTCTGTTGTCAATACTATCATTGGTAGCATGATTACAGCTAAGGCAAAACCACCGGCAATGGCGCTAAATCCCTTAGTTAATAAAACAATTACACCGTAAGCGAATATCCCAACAATAATGGAAGGAACACCTGTCAGAATGCTAGTAATAAACCGCACATACCGCGTAAGTGGGCTGGTTTGACTAAATTCTGCTAAGAAAATTCCTGTAATTACCCCCACAGGAATACTGAGTAATGCACCGATACTTACCATAAGTATAGTACCAAGAATAGCATTAGCAAACCCATTTTCAATTAATGGATGAAATAACATCTCTAGCTTGAAACCAGAAAGCCCCCGTGACATGATTTCCCACAGTATGGATGATAGTGGCAACAGTGCTAAAACACTCAAACCAAAGGCAATCCCATTCATTGCGTATGTAAATAATTGCCTACCTCTGGATAATGGCTGATACAATTCAGTCGCTGTGGACTGATCTATTTCTGAATTTGGATAAGCACTCATGTTAATTTTGGATTTTGGATTTTGGATTTTGAATTGTCTGTAAGAGGGTGTTTGAAAAGTTATGGTTGATGTATCAAATATTTTTTACCCCACCCTAACCCTCCCCTTGTAAAGGGGAGGGAACTGGATTTTTATTGTTTCCCCCCTTTACAAGGGGAAAGGGGGGTAGCAATGTGATGAAAATTACGGAATACCACTTTTCAAACATCCTCTAAAGCTATGAACGGGAATGAGGGAAAACATTTAGAAAGAAAGCCATACAATACAGCGGTTTCCGCTCTTATGAGGTACAAAGTTGAATCATGAAACTCTTGTAGTGCGGGCATACTATGGCTAACGCCACGCTGCGCTATCGACAAGCTCAGTACAAATCTTGCCCGCTAGATATGTACCTCATAACACCGGAAAGTGCTGTAATAAACCGTTACTTCTTCCTCCTGACTCGGTGACTCCTGACTCGGTGACTCCTGTTATCTATTCTTTTTAGCAACCCACTCCACTACTAATACAGCCGCAATATTTATAGCTAGAGTTAAGGCAAATAAAATTAGACCTAAATAACTTAATGCCCCAATATGTAAGCCCGGTTCGGCTTCAGCAAATTCATTGGCTAAGACTGCGGGAATATTATATGCTGGATCTAAAAGAGATAGACTGATTTGGGCGGAGTTACCAATTAGCATTGTTACAGCCATTGTTTCTCCTAAAGCCCTACCTAGAGATAGCATTGTTGCACTGACTATCCCAGAAAATGCTGCTGGTAATAAGACTCGAAAAACTGTTTCCCAACGAGTTCCCCCTAAAGCCATAGATGAACTACGTAACTCTTTAGGAATAACCATTAAAACATCACGAGAAATAGCTGCCATTGCAGGTAAAGTCATAATGGCGAGAACAATACCTGCTGTCAACATATTGTTGCCGGCAGGGTCTTGTGTATTAAATAGTGGTATAAACCCAAGGACACTACTTAACCATTTTTCTATGGGGACGATGAAAGGAATAAAGATGAAAATTCCCCATAAACCAATAATTACACTGGGGATAGCGGCAATTAATTCGATGACAAAGGCTATGGTAGTTTTGACTGGATTTGGTAAAAAGTCTTCACTTGTGACTAAGGCTATGGATATGCCTACGGGTATAGTTAATAAAACAGCGATCGCACTGCTGACCAAAGTTCCATAGATGTAAGGTAATGCCCCAAAAATTTGATTCCCTGTATCCCAATCTTGTCCCCATAAAAAGCCCAATCCAAATTTATCAATAGCTGGTTGTGCTTCTTTATAAATCACCCAGGTCATGACAAAGAGGATAGCTACAGTAATACCAGAGAAAATATACACTAGCCATGTAAATCCCTTATCAAACCAGAAATTAACGCCACCAGTGGATGTTAAATCAATATCTCCATCACTTAAATTAGCCATGATCAATAAAAAGTTTATGAAATCTGGTACATTAGATATAAGCGTTCACCAATCAGCCCGTAGGGGTAATTCATGAATTACCCCCACCAAATTAGGATGATCAAATTTAGCTACGTAACAGTCTAGATGACGGCTGAATGCTTACGTAAAAATTACTTAACGGTGCTATTTACTGTTTGGAGAACACGGTTCACAACATCACTAGGAATTTTAGTGTAGTTGAGGTCATCATTATACTGTTGACCGTCTTTGAGTACCCAGTTAATCCATTTCTTCACAGCTTCAGCTTTCGCAGGATTAGAATACTTTTGATAAACCATCATCCATGTCAAACCAACGATAGGATAACCTTGACTGGGATCTCCGATAAAAACGCGGTAGTTACTAGGAAAAGCTACATTGGATAAAGCTGAGTTAGCAGATGCTAAAGAAGGAGCGACAAACTCACCTTTCTTATTTTGGACTTCCGCTGAATTTAGTTTGTTTTTAGTAGCGTAGTCATATTCAACATAACCAATAGATCCAGGGGTGCTTCTCACTAAAGCTGCTACTCCGGGATTACCTTTACCTTTGAGGACGTTTGGTAAAGTCCATTTGGGAGCGGTGTTAGCTCCAATTCTGCCTTTGAAATAACCATTAATAGCACTTAAATGGTTGGTGAAAATGAATGTTGTGCCACTACCATCAGCGCGAACTACAAATTTAATTGGACTATTTGGTAGATTTGCACCGGGGTTATCCGCTTTAATTTTTGGATCATTCCAGTTTTTAATTTGTCCAGAGAAAATTGCTGGTAATGTGGTACGAGATAATCTCAATTTGTTGACACCAGGTAAATTATAAACAACGGAAACGGCACCACCAGCAGTGGGTACTAAGATCACACCATTCTTAACTTTAGCGATTTCATCATCTTTCATCGCTGCGTCACTACCACCAAAGTCAACTGTTCCCGCAATGGTTTGACGAATACCACCACCACTACCAATGGCTTGGTAGTTAACTTTCAAGTCGGGGTATTTTTTCTTAACTTCACGAGCATAACGTTCGTACAAAGGAGCGGGAAAGGTTGCTCCAGCACCGTTTAAAGTTTGAGCTTGAGCGATCGCACTCAACATTGGACTCAATGCAACAGCCCCGGTTATGACTGAAGTGGCAACAACACGATTCAAAATGGTGGATAAAAAAGCCATACTGCCTCTTAAGTTTTTAGAAATACTTACTTAGGGAATTACATCCTGGTATTAATTTGATACTAAATAGTTAAGAGAAGATTAAGAAACGAACAATCTCAGTTTAAATTCAATTTAAACATTTAATTTTAAGTAGTCGGACAAAATTAAATTCACTCGTTGAGAGAGGGAACAGGGAACAGGTAATTGGTAATTGGTGATTGGTAATTGGTAATTGGTGATTGGTAATTGGTAATTGGTAATTGGTAATTGGTGAAAACTATTCTTCTTTCTCCTTCCTCCTGAACTCCTGACTCCTAATTCTATAAAATATCCTAGCAGTGTTATGTAAATAAACAGTCTGCTAGGAATACGTGGTATTATTTGCCATGTTTGAGCGGATTAGTATTTATTTATTTGCATAACAATACTTTTTTATCCCTAACCACAATAAACAAAAAAGGTGTATAAATTGGTTAAGATAATTCATGTAAATGGTTAATTTGTGATTAAAATCAGAGTCCAAGATTGCTAACGGATGTATTTTTTCTGGTAATCTAAGCTGGCACTTTCAGGGTTTTTCATAGTCATGACAACCTTGACTGTGGCAAAACAAGTGATTAAAGAGAATTTTATGGCGCTCATAGTTCAAAAATACGGTGGTACATCAGTTGGTTCAGTTGAACGGATTCAAGCTGTTGCGACTAGAGTTAAAAAAACGGTCAAAGCTGGAAACTCTGTAGTAGTAGTGGTTTCAGCGATGGGTAAAACTACTGATGGGTTAGTGAAACTAGCTCATGATATCTCTAAAACTCCTAGTCGTCGGGAAATGGATATGCTGCTTTCTACGGGAGAGCAAGTTACTATTGCTTTACTAAGTATGGCATTGCAGGAAATTGGTCAACCAGCAATTTCGATGACTGGCGCTCAGGTGGGCATTGTTACCGAAGCAGAACACTCTCGCGCTCGGATTTTACATATTGAAACTGAACGCTTAATGCGGCAAATTAATGGCGGCAAAGTGGTTGTGGTTGCCGGGTTTCAAGGAATTAGCAGTACAGAAGAATTAGAAATTACTACTTTGGGACGTGGTGGTTCTGACACTTCCGCAGTGGCGATCGCCGCCGCTATCGGTGCAGATTTTTGTGAAATTTATACAGATGTCCCCGGAATTTTAACTACAGATCCGCGCCTTGTTCCCCAAGCCCAATTATTGACAGAAATCACTAGTGATGAAATGCTGGAATTGGCTAGTTTAGGGGCGAAGGTATTACATCCCAGGGCTGTGGAAATTGCCCGCAATTATGGCGTTCCCCTGGTGGTACGGTCGAGTTGGACAGATCAGCCGGGAACTTGGGTAACAACGCCTCCAAGGCAAGATCGGGCGTTAGTGAATTTAGAATTAGCTCGACCTGTGGATGCTGTAGAGTTTGATATTCAACAGGCAAAGGTGGCTTTATTGCGTGTTCCTGATAGACCAGGGGTAGCAGCCCAGTTATTTGGGGAAATTTCCCAGCAAAATGTTGATGTTGATTTAATTATTCAGTCTATTCATGAAGGTAATACTAACGACATTGCTTTTACAGTAAATTCATCAATATTAAAACGGGCAGAAGCAGTATCATTAGCTATAGCACCGATATTTAAAAATCAGCATACTTCAGATGAAGCGGAAGTGATGGTAGAGAAAGATACTGCTAAAGTGAGTATTGTGGGCGCGGGAATGATTGGTCGTCCGGGGGTAGCAGCGCAGATGTTTAAAACTTTGGCTGATGCTGGTGTAAATATTCAGATGATTTCTACCAGTGAAGTTAAGGTGAGTTGTGTTGTTGATGCGGTAGATTGCGATCGCGCTATAGCTGCCCTCTGTCACACCTTTGAAATTAATTCTTCCTCTACTGCTTTAGCTTCTCCTAGTGCTAATACCCCTGCTGTGCGTGGTGTCGCGTTGGATATGAATCAAGCGCGAATTGCGATTCGGCAAGTACCAAATCGTCCGGGTATGGCCGCCAAATTGTTTGGATTTTTGGCAGAATATAATATCAGTGTGGATATGATTATTCAATCTCAACGGTGTCGAATAGTAGATGGTGTTCCCCGTCGAGATATTGCCTTTACTGTAGCGAGAATGGACGCAGAAAATGCCCAACAGAAATTACAGCAAGTTGCAGCGGAGTTTGATTGGGGTGAGGTAGTATTAGATCAGGCGATCGCTAAGGTGAGTATAGTTGGTTCTGGGATGGTGGGACAACCAGGTACTGCTGCCAAAATGTTTACAGCTTTAGCCAAAAATCACATCAATATTCAAATGATTGCTACTTCGGAAATTAAAATTAGTTGTGTTGTGGGAGAAGATGAAGGGGTGAAAGCTTTGCAAGTTATTCACTCAGCTTTTGATTTGGCTGGAAGTGAAAAATTTGTAGTTCCAGTCTGATTTTTCTTTTAGTTGCAGCATTCGGAGAAATTTCCGGGTGCTACAGTTTTTGGGCATGGTTAAGATTAGGAACAAGCATTTTAAAGTCTCACGCAAAGGCGCAAAGGAAGACAAAAAATATAAGTACAAGAATAAATGAATTAATGAATTTCATTATTCTGTGCTGTTCTATGTCTTGCTAATAGGTTGTTTGAAAAGTATTATATTAAACCATTAATCTCCAAAAACCTAACCCCCCTACCCCCCTTCCCTGCAAGGGAATGGGGGTTTTAAAGCCTCTCCCCTTGCAGGGGAGAGGTTTGGAGAGGGGTCAGTCTATACATTCAAAACTTTTCAAACACCCTCTAATAGGATTTACCATCACTACCAAAGTATTCTCGATAAGCACAAACTTGATTGTCTCGAATATCAAAAGCAACTGCAACCCGATTTTTATAAGGATTACCAAATAAGTTACCTTCATCCCGAAATTCAAAAATCACGGTTTTTTCATTGCTAGTAATATTGTCTAAAGAAGTAATCTTAATTCCTGCTTGGAAAGCCTCAGAAACATATTCAAAAAACTCCTTTGCTCGTTCTTTACCTATATTTAACCCGTGAAATTTTCCCATAGGAAACCAAAAGGTAAAATCATCCGTTAGCATATCTAAAAATGCTTGCCAATTACCAGTTTCTAAGCCTTGTGTAAAATAGACAAATGCTTGTTGAGCAATTTTTAAAGTGTTTTCTGATTCTGTCGTCATCTATTTATTCCTGATTGTTCATAATTTACCACGCTGTTAGCGTGGTAATCAAAATTATGCCAGTCTGCGTTTAACTTCTTCTGGTAAATCTGCCAAAGCTACTTCTATTTGTTCACCACTTTGTAAATCTTTCAATGATGATTTTTGTGCTGCTGCTTCTTCCGCACCAATAATTACACAAAATCTAATACCCTGTTTATCTGCGGCTTGAAATTGTTTACCTAAAGGGCGTTTTTCAAAGTTAGTCACAACATTAATTCCTGCTTGTCTTAATTGTTGTGATACTTGTAAATAAACAGGCATTAAATCCTCTTGCATATTCACTACTACCACTTGAGTAGGAGTTGCAGATAAAGTATTGAGAATACCCGCTTTTAACAACCTGCTAATTAACCGAGTTAAACCAATAGAAATACCCACACCAGGCATTTTTTCACCGATAAATGTTCCCACTAATTCTTCATATCTACCACCAGAACAAATACTCCCTAAAGCTGCATGGCCTAATAAAGTAGTTTCGTAAACTGTTCCAGTATAATAATTTAAACCACGAGCAATAGATAAATCAATACAGAAACGTTTATCAGCAACTCCTAAATTTCTAACTCCATTAATGACAGTTTCTAATTCAGTTACTCCTAAATTAAATTGTTCTGCTTCTGGTAAATTCTCAGCAAGGTGTTTGAGTTTATCTAAAACATCATCAATACTACCATCAATTTTCACAAACTCAATAATTTTTTCCGTTTGTTCTGAGGAAATACCTTCTGTCTCTAACTCTTGTTTAACTTTAGCTTCGCCAATTTTCTCCAAATTATCAATAATACTAATGCAGGTTTTAATTTGGTTTTCAGCAACTCCTACTGATTGGAAAAATCCTGTCAGGATTTTGCGGTTATTAATGCGAATAACAAAATCACCAATATTAATCTTTTCAAATATTTCCGTGATAATTGCGGGCATTTGGGCATCATAAAGTAAACTCAGTTTACCACGAGCAACCACATCTATATCACATTGCCGAAACTGTCGAAATCGTCCATCTTTTGCCCGTTCACCCCGAAATACCATATCCATTTGATAACGAGCAAAAGGAAAAGTTAATTCATTTAAGTGACGAGCAATATAAGCAGCAAAAGGAACAGTTTGATCAAATTTCAAAGCTCTTGCTTCTGAACCAGTTTCTCCAGATTTATCCTTTTCGGCTTGGCGATTTGGTGGTAAAATTGGGTCAATACCATAGATAATATTATCACCTTGATTACCTTTAGCTTGCAGGACTTCTAACCTTTCCACTGCTGGAGTTTCAATGGGTGTAAAACCATAACTTTCAAAAACTTTGCGAATAATATCTAGTAAATATACTTCAAGACGCTTTTCGCTAGGCAAAAATTCG
Source organism: Dolichospermum sp. UHCC 0315A (assembly GCF_008121535.1). Taxonomy (GTDB): domain Bacteria; phylum Cyanobacteriota; class Cyanobacteriia; order Cyanobacteriales; family Nostocaceae; genus Dolichospermum; species Dolichospermum lemmermannii. The sequence continues at coordinate 2,233,089 of NZ_CP043056.1, read as the reverse complement.
GGAAATCCGCTCGGAGTAGAAAAGTTAATTTTGTCACTTTTAGTCATGTTTTTACCTTAATAAATGGGAAATTAACCACAGACTATTATCTTATCTTTTATTTACAGCACATAACAGGTAAATAAGGAGATACTCAACATGATTAATAATTGTGCCAAAATTCACTTGATCTTTGATAATTTGGTAATTGGTAATTGGGAAAACTTTTATTCAGTTCCCAGTTTCCATATCCCTAATCTTCATTATTAAACCACCAAGGGTCTTTATCCATGTTAGTTTTAATCAAAAAGGCTTTTTTTCGCATAAAGCGTTTAAAGGCAGCTTTACCCATGCGTGAACCTCCCAAACCAGAAAATTTAAAGGCGTTTTTCTCTCCTTCTTGCATCATAGCTGTTAACCCTGCATCATTAATACTAATAGCACCTACATCTATTTGCATACCAATTTCTAATGCTAACTCTTCTGATTCAGAAAATATAGCAGCACTTAATCCATAAATAGAATCATTAGCTAAATTTATCGCTTCTTCTATATTAGCAAAAGACATAACCGGCATAATTGGACCAAATGTTTCTTCAGTCATTACTTTCATGGAATGGTCAACTTCAGTCATAACCGTGGGACGACACCACCAACCTCCACCTAATTCTTCTACTTTACCACCACAGTGAATTACTGCCCCTTTAGAAACTGCATCTAGCAGATGATCATTAATAATAGCTGCTTGTTTTTCACAAATAATCGGACCAATTTCACCACTTTCAATAGTTGGGTATGCCAATTTCAATTTATGGGATTTAGTGACTAATTGATGATAAAATTGTTCAAAAATAGATTCAGCAACATAAATTCTTTCAATTGATAAACATGACTGTCCAGAATTCACAACAGAACCCCACAAAATTGCTGAAGTTGCTAAGTCTAAATCTGCTGATTCTAAAACAATAGCTGGGTCTTTGCCACCTAATTCTAAGCAAGCAGGAATGAATTTTTGGGCTGCTGCTTCTGCCACTAACCGCCCAGTTTCTACACTACCTGTAAAACAAATTAAATCTACATCTTCGATTAAATCTGCTCCTGTTTGTCCTGCTCCTTCGACAAAATTTAAAACATCACGTAATTGCGGAATTGTATTCAGAGTTGTCATTAAAGGAGCAACAAAACGGGGAGTGATTTCACTGGGTTTAACTATGACTGCACAACCCGCTAATAAAGCTGGAATTGTATCAATTGTAGATAACAATAGGGGAAAATTCCAAGGACTAATTATGCCAACCAGAGGATAAGGAACAGCCGTTTGTTGTAAAGCAATAAAAGGAATGGATGTATTTTTAGCTGTCCCTTGTAGTAATTGTGGAGCTAAATTACACCATTTATCAATATTAGCAATAAATGAATCTACTTCTGTCACTGATATTGATAATCTTCCCGTATCACTAACTAAAGCTTCTGTTAATTGTGTTCGGTCTGATAATATCGCTTTTTTCCAGGCTTTTAAAGCGGCAATTCTGCCTTCGACTCCTAATTTTTGCCAGATAATTTGTCCTCTTCGCAAACGGTGACATTGCTGGGAAAGTAATTTTGGTGGTGGAGGAACGATGACATAATCAAATTTACCTGTGCGGGGGTTGCGGACTTCTATTGGTTTACTCATTTGTGATTAATTTAAATGTTATCTCTCGCAATTTCTCTTAGAGGATGTTTGAAAAGTGGTATTCCGTAATTTTCATCACATTGCTACCCCCCTTTCCCCTTGTAAAGGGGGGAAACAATAAAAATCCAGTTCCCTCCCCTTTACAAGGGGAGGGTTAGGGTGGGGTAAAAAATATTTGATACATCAACCATAACTTTAGGGTCAGGAGTGGGGCTTCTGTCGGTTAAGCTAAAAAATTGCATTTATAGATAAAATACTGACAAAGAGCGATCAGATTTTTGTTAACACACAAGCTTTATGAAACCACAAATACCAACACAACGGGCAATTCTGGGATTAGAAGATTTTATATCTACTCCCTTAGCAGAGAAACTAGAACAGCATCTTCACATTGACAGTCGAGAAAGAGCGATCGCATTATTTCAAGATGTAGCTGCTAGTGTACCCGCTTACCAGGCATTTTTAGCAGAACGAGGCATAAATCCTCAAGATATTCAAACATTAGCAGATTTCCAAAACTTACCAAAAGTTAATAAAGAAAATTATATTTCCCGTTATTCTTTGCCCCAATTGTGTAATAATGGAAAGATAGGAGGCTGTGATATGATCGCAGCTTCCTCTGGCTCAACAGGTAAACCCACATTTTGGCCGCGTTTCATCACTGATGAATTACAAATAGCTACCCGCTTTGAGCAAATCTTTCATGATAGTTTTCATGCAGATACTAAAACTACTTTAGCAGTAGTTTGTTTTGCTCTGGGAACTTGGGTAGGGGGAATGTTTACTACTAATTGTTGTCGTCATTTAGCCGCTAAGGGTTATCCGATTACCGTCATTACTCCAGGGAATAATAAACCGGAAATTTTGCGAATTGTCCAGGAATTAGGTGGTAACTTTGAGCAAGTTGTGTTATTAGGATATCCACCATTTTTAAAAGATGTCATTGATACGGGTATTGCCAATAATATCGAATGGGGACAATATCATATTAAGTTAGTCATGGCAGGAGAAGTATTTAGTGAAGAATGGCGCAATTTAGTAGCCCAAAGAATAGGTTCTGAAAATCCCTGTGATGATTTTGCTTCTATGTACGGAACAGCAGACGCGGGAGTTTTAGGAAATGAAACCCCTCTTAGTATTTGTATTCGGCGGTTTTTAGCAGTCACACCTCAAGCAGCGAAAGCATTATTTGGGGAGTCGCGTTTACCTACTTTAGTCCAATATGATCCTAACAGTCGGTTTTTTGAAGTGGAAGATGGAAATTTACTATTTTCTGGTAATAATGGTGTGCCTTTAATTAGATATAGTATTCTTGATCAAGGTGGCTTAATTACCTACACAGAAATGCTAGAATTCTTAGCAGAATGGGGTTTTAATCCTATTACAGAATTAGAAAATCATCGGGGAATTCATCAATTACCTTTTGTTTATATCTTCGGACGGTCTAATTTTACGGTTTCCTATTTTGGCGCAAATATCTATCCAGAAAATGTGACGGTAGGATTAGAACAACCAATTATTAGAGAATGGGTAACAGGTAAATTTGTTTTACAGGTAAAAGAGGATTTAGACAAAAACCGCTTTTTATCTGTAGTAGTAGAGTTAGCACCAGGAATAGAGGATAGAGAGGAGAAAAGATTATCTATAACTGCTGCTATTCTTGCTCAATTATTGCGTCTCAATAGTGAGTTTGCTAACTATGTTCCCCGACAATATCAAACTCCATTGGTAGAATTAAAACCCATTGGTGATATTGAATATTTTCCTATAGGTGTCAAACACAGATATACCCGGAATAATATGCGTAAATAGTCAAAAAATAGGTAAGAAATCAAAATCTCAAACTTTGCGCCTTTGCTTCTTTGCGCCTCTGCGCGAAACATAATTAATAATAACGCAACGCCCAAAATTTAATAAAACTCTTACCTACAATCAGGTTATTTGCATACTGGTTATAAAAGTTGCCAACCAGTACCTTGATAACCATAATCAAAGATATCTGGATGCAATATTTCTGCGAGAATTTCTAAAGAATCTACCAACCGCGGACCAGGACGGTTAAAATAAGCATTGCCATCAGTAACAAAGACTCTCCCTGATTGGACTGCATGGAGTTTTTTCCATTCTGGACGTTGAGTTAATACTTGAGCTTCTTGCTGAGTCTGTTGTAAATCAAAGCCACAGGGCATGAAAATAATCACATCTGGGTTACTATCTACTAATGTTTCCCATTTGACATGAGTAACAGGTTTATCCATCAAGCTAAATAATGGTTTTCCTCCTGCTAAGTTGATTAATTCAGGAACCCAATTTGTAGCGGTCATCAAAGGATCAGTCCATTCAACGCAAGCGACTTTAGGCATTTCTGCACAGGATAGCCCTTGCAGTCTTCGCTTACAAATTCTCACACGGGCTTCTAAATTTTCCAGTATTTCTACTGAATCTACTCCAAATGTGTGACTAACCCGTTCAATATCACCCCAAAGCTCCTGTAGTGTGTTCGGTTGTAAGGAAATTATTTGCGGTGAACTGTGGGTAAGTTGGGCAACTGCTTTTTCTACTTCCGGTAAACTGACGGCGCAGATATCACATTGATCTTGGGTGATAATGTGGGTAGGGTGCAATTTCTCTAAAACATCAATTTTGATTTTGTAGACACCTAAAGCAGATTGTAATAGATTGCTGGCTTCGTCATGAATAGAATGGCCATTAGCGTCACCATTCACACGGGCTTGGGTACAAACTGGAAGATTGGTGATTTCGGGAGGATAGTCACATTCATGCGATCGCCCGACTATAGCATCAAATAAACCCAGTTTAGCGACGATTTCCGTAGCACTCGGAATTAAAGAGACAATTCTTATATTGTTACTTGTATCAATCATAGTTTCACCCCCTGGGAATAGGAGTCAGGAGTCAAAAATAGAAAATGGTGTTAAGTTGTTTTTAACAGATGTTTCTACCCTTATTTTCACATATTTTTAGCGAGACGGTATCTATCTTGAGGATGTTAGCCTTTTGATTTTTCGACAAGCTCAGTAACCAGATTCCAGAATCTTAATTTTAATTAAGCGTTAACGAACCGTTTGCGAGATACACTGAAATGATCACAAAAACCCACCCCTGAAAGCGTTAGGGGTGGGTAATTCATAAATTATGGATTTGGGATTTGGGACAGTGGCAAATTAGAACATACCCATGCCGCCCATACCACCCATGCCACCCATGCCGCCCATACCACCCATACCACCCATACCACCCATGCCGCCATCAGGGGCCCCAGCGGATTGTTTTTCAGGCTTTTCAGCAATAATGGCTTCGGTAGTTAGTACCATACCGGCAATGGAAGAAGCATTTTGTAAAGCGGAACGAACCACTTTTGCGGGATCAATAATACCAGCCGCAATTAAGTCTTCAAATTCGCCTGTAGCTGCGTTATAACCGATATTTAAATCAGTTTCCCGAACTCTGGCAACAATCACAGAACCTTCTGCCCCAGCATTTTCCGCGATTTGCCGGAGGGGAGCTTCTAAAGCTTTTTTAACAATATCAGCGCCAATTCTTTCTTCAGGAGTGAGGCTGTTTTTAATAGCATCTACCTTGGTAGATAGATAAATTAAGGTTGCACCACCACCAGGAACAATACCTTCTTCTACCGCTGCTTTGGTAGCGTTGAGTGCGTCTTCAATCCGCAAGGTTCTGTCTTTCAGTTCTGTTTCCGTAGCTGCACCGACTTTAATCACGGCAATACCACCAGCTAACTTAGCAATGCGTTCTTGCAGTTTTTCGGTATCATAGTCGGAATCAGTTTCCGCCAATTGTTTACGAATTTGCTCAATCCGGATTTGGATTTCTGGTTTAGCAGTATTACCAGCGACAATCGTGGTATTTTCCTTGTCAATGTGGATTTTCTGAGCAGTTCCCAACATTTCCAAAGTAGCTGTATCTAAGCTCAAGCCAATTTCTTCAGAAATCATTTGTCCATCGGTAAGAATGGCAATATCTTCTAACATAGCTTTGCGACGTTCACCAAAACCGGGGGCTTTAATCGCAGCTACAGCCAATACACCACGGGCTTTATTTACAACCAATGTTTGTAAAGCATCACCGTCTACATCTTCAGCAATAATCAGTAAAGGTTGACCTAAACGGGCAACTTTTTCCAAGATAGGGACTAAATCTTGAATGCTGCTGATTTTCTTATCAACAATCAGGATACGGGAGTTTTCAAACTCTACTGTCATCCGTTCATTGTTGGTGATAAAGTAGGGAGAAATATAACCTCTATCAAGCTGCATTCCTTCCACTACTTCTAGTTCAGTGGTGAAGGATTTAGATTCTTCAACGGTAATTACACCGTCTTTAGTCACTTTCTCCATGGCCAGTGCAATCATCTGTCCGACTTCAGCATCATTACCAGCGGAAACTGTGGCAACTTGAGCGATGCCTGCGGCGGGCGATGCCAACGCACTTCCTTCTACAGGTTTAGTAATTTTGGCAATTTCTGCTACCAGTGCTTCAACGGTTTTATCAATACCCCGTTTTAAGCTAATGGGATTTGTCCCAGCGGCTACATTTTTTAACCCTTCTTTAATCAAGGCTTGTGCTAAAACTGTGGCAGTGGTAGTTCCATCGCCAGCTACATCCTTAGTTTTCGATGCTACTTCCTGAATAAGTCTAGCACCAGTATTTTCTAGAGGATCTTCTAATTCAATTTCTTTGGCAACAGTGATACCATCGTTAACAATTTGGGGAACACCAAATTTTTTCTCTAATAGGACGTTACGACCTCTTGGACCTAAAGTTATTTTCACTGCATCTGCCAGTGCGTTAATACCTCTTTCTAAAGCCCGTCGTGATTCTTCATTAAATGCAATAATCTTAGTCATGTTTTATTTTTCTATTGCTTCCATTAGACAATTTAGCACTCACTGACAAAGAGTGCTAATCCCTTTCCCCAATTTAGATTAACAATCAAAATCCCAAAATTGATTAATATTAACAGTTGATACTTATGTTTGACCATAAAACTAATGATTCTATTGGGAGCAAATGAACTTAGCGAACTCCCTTAAATCCCTTGGCATTGCTGACCCTAGCGGCTCCGGCTGGTTAGCTGTAGTATTTACGTTTCTATTAGCTTTGATTGTTACCTGGCGTTTAATTCCCACAATTCGCAAATTTGCCTTAGAGGTAGGTTGGGCAGATCAACCCAACGCCCGACGACTGAATCAAGAACCTTTACCGAATGCGGGAGGTTTGGCAATCTACGCGGGTGTTATTGCGGCTTTGGTCTTGGCTAGTCTCTTGCGGCCGATTGAACTGCAAGGGGTTTTAGCCCAGGTTTTAACGATTCTCCTCGGTGGTTCGATTTTAGTTCTAGTTGGCTTTATTGATGACCAATTTGGTTTACCTCCATCTGTGCGGTTATGGGCGCAAGTAACGACTGCACTTTTATTGGTTGGTAATGGGATTAGTATCAAAGTTGCTTTCGGTACACCCATTGATTCTCTCCTGTCTATGGCGTTAACCGTGCTGTGGGTGGTGGGGATCACCAATGCTATTAACCTCATGGATGGCATGGATGGTTTGGCTGGTGGCATTAGCTTTATTACTGCTATCAGTTTGTTAGGTGTTTCTGCCCAGTTTGATAATCGCGCTGCTGCTACTTTGGTTTTGGCAGCTTTGGGAGGGGCAGCACTGGGCTTTTTACGCCATAATTTTTACCCCTCACACATCATTATGGGTGATGCTGGAGCATACTTTTTTGGCTATGTTTTAGCAGCAACCAGTATTTTAGGGAAACTCCAATTAAATACAATCTATGCCCTAATACCTACAGTTTTATTTCTGCTGTTGCCAGTTATTGACACTACTCAAGTGTTTGTGCGCCGGCTCATGGCAGGAAAAAATCCTTTGAGTACACCAGGTAAAGACCACCTCCATCATCGCTTGTTAGCCTGGGGACTATCCCAACGGAATGCGGCTTTTATCCTCTGGTCAATTACTTTAGGCTGTAATTTGCTGGCTATGAAAGTCCAGGGTATGAGTTTATCAGTGATGCTGGTCACTGCTATCGGTATTATTTTGCTGTTAGGGTTTACCGTTTGGCAAAGAATGTTGAATAATCGTTAAGCTTCCCCGGTCTGAAGACGCGGGGATTTCTGAAGAGTCCGTAAAAGAACTTTCGTAGGCTGACTTAAACAACCTCTACCTACTCCAATTAAGTCAAACTTAAATATCGCAGCTACTTTTCTGATTATGTTGACCGCACCGTTGCAATCTGCATTAATTTTTGTGCCATCCTGAGAACGGTATAAGCCCCGGCTAATTCTTTTCCCTGACTCTTTCCACCCTTCGGGTTTTGCACCAAATGTAGGTAGAAAATCATTGTCTAGGAACGATGTCTTTGAGGTATAGGATTCTTCAGTTTCAACAAACTTGATACCGTATTGTTCACACAGTTGAGCAATGCGGTTTTTTAGTTTTGCAGTAGGGATTTGAACAAACTTTTGATTAGTTTTTGATCCAAGATTTATAGAGTCTTTTTGTTCAACATTCCAGCCAAAAACAACAGTACCAATTTTATGATCGCTGCAATGGTTGATTACGATTCTAGCCGCCTTATTAGTCGCATCTCTCATCTGGCGATTACGCTTTTCTGTAATCGCTGCAAGCCTGTTTGACCAAAAACCCTGCGGTTTATTTTCCTTGATTTTAGCTACAGATTTGTTATACCACTGGTTGATGCTTTTTAAATGTAGTCCGTCAACTATAAAGGATGTACCAATATTAGAAACACAAGTTAACCAATTATTTAACCCGTGGTCAATTCCTAATACTTTTGATGCGTCCACCTCGGAGCTTTTAATATCTTGTTGGTAAACAAATTCTGCATAAAAGCATCTGTTCCTTGGCAGGATACGGACTTCTCCTATTGATTTATAGTCCAGATTTGAGGGCATAGGGATATAAAAAGCGTCTATTCCAAACCACGCTTTTACCTTACTACCTAAAGGGAATCTCAATATTCCGTTTTAGAAGTCGCGCCAGATCATGTCCATTTGTTTGTAGAGCATCAACCGGATATAGCCATTAACCAAGTTATTAAGGCGTTTAAAGGTCGGTCATCTTATCTATTGAGAAAAGAGTTCCCGGAGTTATTAAAACTTCCTAGCCTATGGACTAACAGTTATTTTTATTCGACGGCAGGTCAGGTTTCCGCAGATACAATTAGAAGATATATAGAAGACCCGCATCATGGTTAAGAATCTTGGTTGCGAATAAATAGAGCCTCCGGCACGCTCCGCGAACGCCGTTGGCACTTCCTCCACGCATCTATTGCCAAGTGGCTTCCGTGCCTTTCGTTCTATTTGGTGAATAAGGTTTAATAGTCCCTTCAAGCCAGGGAATAAATTCCCTGTCTAAAAGCTAAAGTCGGTTTTAACCGACTATTTTAGCAAAAATGGGATAATTTTTGATTTTGAGTTAACTAGAGTGCGTTTTAACGCACTTTAGCTTTTAGACCGGAACTTAAGTTCCGGGCAGGTTTGTAAAAAATTAGAATTTTTAAACATACTCTGATCTTTGAATTGCATATTTGATGGGAATGTAAGCTGTTAAAAATTGATAGTAGTATTGACATTGGTGACTACCAATTAAAAAAATATTCTAATTTGTCGCATAGATATAGGGTTTGACACTTGTAAGTATTTGTGTCAAACTTGTGCTTGTATTCACTATTAAATTCCCTACCAGATTAAATCCCATGGCTAACCAAAATTTACTTAATGAGATTGCCCAGCTTACCGATAACAGAGTTCAGCTAGAAAAAGTGTTAGCCAGTTTACCTGGTGACAACTATAGCCAAGAAGAAATTAAAAGTGTATTAGATGATCTGAAGGCTCAAGCTAAAGCAGATTACCAGAGATTGGATGCTGATTTAGGAAAAAATCAAGAGTCAATTAATATAGCGATCGATAAATTCACTCCTTTAATCGATGATTTATCTAATAGTCTTACTCTATGGAATAAAAACAAGGAATCTAAAACTACCCTAGAAAAAGAGGAAGCAGGTTTAAACGAGAAGGTGATCGCAATCCAAAAATCACAATCGGATAGTAGCGCTTTCTATGAGGGAGAAATTCAAAAAATCAACCAAAAAATTAGTGATGAGTATTCCCGATTTAACAATAGCTCCGTCGTCCCATCTAATCCCATAGGGGGTTTGTTGGACTTCCCCACATATATCCAAGAGATTATAGACGGGTTTAACGCAGCTAGAAATAACGCCGATTCTCGTAATAAACACTGGGAATCTCAACGGCAATATTGGGTATCAGAATATCAAAAGTTTGCCGCCAAAAAACAATGGACTCAAGCTAGCTCCGCCCTGGAACAAAGAGATTTAGCAATTCAAAGACGAGATATATTTGCCGATTTTTTGAATAGATTTAATAATGTTGTCAATACTTTAACAATTTTAAAAGGAGTATCCCAAGCTAATGATAGCTATATCAGTAACGGAGTCAAACCTAGTCAATTCGATGCCTATAAAGCTAATATTCAAAATGCTAGTAGAATTTATTCAACAGACTTGGTTAATCTATATCAGGGCATAGTTGACAAAATAAACAATCAAAAAGAGAAGGGACTTATAGATGTTCAAGAAAATATAACTAAATATATCCAGAACAGAGAAGTGTTTGTGTATAAAGAGAATGCTAACCTACAAGGCGATATTCTCCAAAAACTATTGAATGATAGCACTTCTAATAGTTTAGATAGCGTCAAGAATGACTTAATAGCGGCACATCAAAAGGTTATATCTGGTTATCAACTTGAAATTCAGGCTCTCAGTAATTCTAAGTTCGTTAGAATTACACAGCTTCAAAAATCCCTTGATGATACAAATTTTCAGCTAAATCAGAAGAAAACTGATATTAGTCAAAAACAGAATGATTTTTCAACACTTTCCCCTCAAATAGAAGCGAAAAATCAAGAAATTCAAGTTTTATACAATACCTATCAAGATTTACTCGTAAAAAATGGCAAAATTGCCGAAGATTGGAAGCAATTACTCCGTAATGAAAGTCATTACTTTTTAGACGAAGCAGAGCTTCATTTATATCAAGACGCTTATAACGATTTTAACAAACAGGCTGAAAAAATCAATACTCTCAATCAAAAACTGGGATCGATTCAGAACTTAGATACAGATCTTGCACTTCGAGATTTCGTAATTTTCCACAATTATATTGGTAATAAAATTGATTTTGATAACGTACTAAATAGGTTATTGAGCGACAACCAAACATTTTATCAAGTACTGAAAAAAAACATTATCTGGGCAAAAGACAGACAAGAAACTATCGCCTTAATCGGGTCGTCAAATCAAAAGGCTTTGGCAGGCTTAATAGTTGAGATTGATAATCTAATTAAAAATGCTGTAAGTAGTTCTTTGCCCTTATCAGTTTTATCGAGCAACTTGCGTAAAATTCAAAGCGATCGCAATAATCTCTTGACTTCCTACGACAATTTGCAAGCGAAAATTAGCGAGATAAACTTGTGGCTCCAACAAGCTCAAAGCTTTGGAGGTAATTCATCAAAGGATCAGCAAATCAAAGACAATTACTTAATCCAGCTTCAAGTAGCAAAAAGCGGATTGAGTATTTTCCCATTAGCGCAGGTTGCTGTCAATAAAATTGATAGCAATTTTAAACAAGAGACTGGGGAACTAACATCTAACTGGAACCAAGCTAAAACTCTTTTCGATGAACTAATAACATTAGGTGCGAACAAAAATTCTAAAATTAAAGACTTAGAGGGGAAAAATAAAAGTCTTACAGATTTAGAAAAAGATAAAACTAGTTCAGAATCCCAAAAAACTCAACTAGAAGAACAGATTAAAAACAATTTAGACCTGATTACCAGTCTTACCCAGCAAATTAAAACAAAAACTGCTGAAATCACATCCGCCGAGAACTCTTTAACCAGTCTCAGAAGTTTAGAAAATACAGCTAAAGCTCAGGTGGATTCCTATGTAAATGCACCGGGCGGATTTTTTAAGTGGGAAGGTGGGGATATACTACGGCGTACTACTCGTATAGAAAACTATCGGCAGGCACTAAACGCATATTATTCCGCTAGAAGGAATGTAGTCACCCAAGAAGTTATAGTAAAAACACTTAAGTCTCAACGAGAAAGTATAAATAATCAAAAAACTAATCTTGAAACTAACCGCTATCAAGATCAGGCTAAGCTTGAAGAATTAAATCAGAAGATTTCGGGAGTATCGGGACTAGTAAAACAAATAGAGACATCAAAGACGGAAATCACCGCTTTAGAAAATGACTTAAAAACCATTAATCAAGGTATTACAGATAAGTCTCTGAGCTTTTTAAGTCAGATTGCTAACACAGGAACAGAATTTCAAGATATTGGTTGGACTTTAAAAATCGAAGAACTATTAGGGGAAAAGTTACTCGGTTTAGGGCTGTTAATCACTCAATCAGATATTAACTTTTTTGCCGAGGAAGTAAAACCAACGGTAGAAGAATTTATCAAAGCGATCGCTAATCGCGTCACCGACTTGCAGGGTTTAAATTCTCCATTAAATTCTCTTGTCTCCAATGTTGATCAACAGGATTACACGAAAATTGATCCGTTGGTAAACGAGTTCGTTAAAAGTTTCCAAAAGTTGCTAAATAAACAAAAACAGGATTTGCAAACTTGGCAGACGGAACAAAAAGAAGTACCGGGCAAGTTTCAAGATTCCTATGAAACAGCACAGGATAAGGTGGGAGAGATTTTACTATGGCGACGAATACAAACAGAAGCAGAGCTAGGTAATATTCAGGAAGTAATTTCCATATTCGATAGACGTTTAGTTATCGAAGAAGCCGCCGCAAATTTAATTTTAGACAAATCACCCTCTCAAGCGAGTAAATTAAATCAACTTATTACCGAGCAAGTAGTTCTTGATATTAAAAGTCAGGAAAATCTATTAAAAGAAGCTGATTCTTTTAATAAAGCGATCGATAAAGATGTTATTTTTCTCAAGGGACTTGCCGCTAAGCTTTTTGATGGATTTGATTTGAGTTTGTCTATAGTTCTATCGGATTACTTACGAGACAAGCAACAGTTAACCCAAGGAATCGATATTAAAGCTATTTTGATCGATCGCTTAACAGCCATAGAAAATAGTGTGGATTCGGTTCAAGATGCGATCGATCTTTTCCAACAAAAGATTAATTCACAAGGCGATTTACTGCAAAAAATTCAGGGGATCAGTAAAGAACTAGAACTATCAGAAAAAGGTCAAGATTTTCTCAAAGTAAAAAATCTTTTAGGTGATCAAGATAATCTCAATCTAAGTAATCTAAATCAGGGAGTTAATGACTTAAAATCCCTCCTGCAATTTTTATTGACTAAAAAAGATAGTTTCAGCACTGAACTTAATCAGTCTCTGACGGCTAATATACAAAAACTGGACAGTATCAATGCTCTCACTAATCAACTTAAAATTTTTGCCGATAAAGAAAAGCAAATAGAAGATAAACTCGTGGAAATTGCGGGTAAATCTGCTGATTTGCTACAAAGAGGGATTGATAATGGTGGTTTAACCAATGAAAAGAAAGAACTATATTTCTTTAGCGAGAAAGAACAAAAGAAAATTATTAATGGCGAAATTAAGCCCAAAAGTATTGGCAATATATACTTTATTAAGTAAGTCGGCCCAATAAAATCGATATATGTTTAGTTTTGTAAAAACCGTGAAACACCCTATTTATAAGGTATTCGTTAATTTATATTTCGTTACATAGATTGATTTTTTAACGCCGACCTACTTACGCCAGAGGCAGATACTTGGGAAAAGATTCAAGAGTTCGCTAAGAATATAGGCGGAAATCTCGTTACGATAAATAGTGAAGGCGAACAGCAATTTATTTTAAGGCGTATTTTTGCCGCTACCCCTACTGGAAAAATCGAAGCTGGAACTCAATATTGGATTGGGTATACAGATAAAACCAAAGAAGGTCAATGGGGCTGGGTTAGTGGTCAGAGTAATGGTTTTCAAAATTGGGGCGATCAAGATAATGGTAACAAGTTAGATTATGCTTATATCAACCGTTTTGGACTATGGCAAACGGCAAGCGGTGAGAAAAAACTACGGGGTATTATAGAACTCGATTTAAATTCCTTGACGATCGAACAACTCAGACTCGAATCGGAAAGAAAGAGTTTATACACTCAGATTAAAGATTATCTAGATAAACATAGCCCCGATTACAAATCGATCCTAGCTTCCCTAACCAGTGCGGAAACAGCCCTAAATAAACTTTTAGCGGACGCAGGTATAGGTGATCTCAATGTTTTAAGCGTTATTGGAACCATCCGCGATAAATATCAAGAAAGTAGTGAATTTCTTGCCGAAATTGATAGCGATGTCAAGGCGAGAAAAGCTTCAGCCGAAGCTCATATTAAAACAGCAGAATTTTACGAAAAATCAGCTCAAGAATATCTTGGTAAGCATAAAGAACTCAAGAAAACCCTGAAAGATGAATTAGGATTTGATCTTCCTGACGATGCTATCAGCACAGAAACTCGCAACACTTATACGCGAGGTTTATTGGGGAAAAAAGAAATTAGCGTCCAGATTACCCATCTCAATAGTTACTGGCTCTATTACGAAGATTTCACCAATCGAGCTAAAGCCGCTCGGAAATCTGCCTACAAAATTTTAGGACGGGACGGAGATTTGGATAACCCCCAGTATAATCTCAATATCGCTGAGTCTCTCAACGATCAATTATTGAAAGCCCAAGCAGTTAATTCGGCGTGGAAAATTGCCAACGATCAGGCTAATGTGGTGGAAGGTCGTCTGAATCAACTGCGATCGCTCATCAACGTCATTAATCTTGGCAACGTCCAAAGCCAAGAATATCAGAATGCGATTAATAATCTACAAACCTTACTACCAGATTTAAAAAATCAACTGACGGAAGCTCAACAAAAAGCGACCAACGCTTATCAAACTGTCAAACAGCAGTGGTCAGACTTTAATCAAAGTGCGGATCAATTACAGCAGGTTTATAATGAGTTAATACCGCTAAAATCTCAATATAAAGCCGAAAATATCAGTCTTTTAGGTAAGCTCGAAGATGCTAAAACTTGGGTTACTCAAAAGCGTCAAAGTTTAGCCTTACAACTGGAAAGTGTTAACGATGTAAGAACTCGTCTGGAAGAATTCGTTAACAGCAGTGACCAGAAACCATCGATTGGAACTATCCTGAATAGCGTGCAAAAGCTTCTCATCCACAATGAAAGCTTACTAAAAGATCGCCTCGCAGCTTTGGGCGAACACGAAGAGGCATTAGACGCACAGCAAACCTTACTGTTAAAAGAATTAGAGTTAGTTGATGCCTATTTCGATAACGGTGGGAGAGAATATAGTTTACTACGTCAAGAGTTAGAGCAAGCTCAGAATTCTTTACAGGAACTTCAACTTTTAGCGCAAGAAGCTTTAGATAGTAGCACTATACTAACCAAAAATATCGACCAGATTACGATTTATCTCGATAGCGTCAACGATGAGTATTTAGACAGCGTAAAAGACTCGCACGACACCTTAAAAGATTTAGTTAACAGCCTGAATCTTACTAAAGGTAAGTTTGAGGAATCAAAGCAGGTAATCGACAATATTAATACTGCAGAATCAGATATTATCAAACTTTTGCAGAAGATTAAAGATAACGGCGAGACGCGGGTAACAAAAATTTTAGAAATGGCTAAATTAAGAGGTTTAGCCGTAGCCGCCGATATTTTCTGGCAAGACTTTACAGACCTACTCAGCGATACGGGTAATTTCTTCGCGGGAGGAATCGCCACCCCTGAAGATAAGAAATTAGCCAAAAGTTTTCGTAAAGAGTTAATGACTCAACGTACCCTCAAACGGTCAGCAGAAGTGGATGCTAATCAAGCAGGACTGGCGATTAAGCAAGCCCAAGCCCAGCAAGCAGTTTTAGATGCAAAAATCAAAGAGAGTCAAGCCAGCTACGATAAATTGCGGTCTGAAATTGCCGACTTAAACCAGACAACGGAGGCACAACAGGCCACCTTACAAAAATTACAATTGCGTCAAGCCGCATTAGAAAGATTACAAGATGTTACCAAAGGAATTATCAAAAACCTCTTAGATATTCAACAGGTCAATTTGAAATTGGCTGAATTAGAAATACGTTATGCTGAAAGCTTTGCCAGTGATATAGAAGGAAATACAGCCCGTCAGATAGCTCTAGAAGCATTAGCTTTAAATTATCAAAAACAGCGATTAGCGACTCAAGTTGAAATTTATCAACGGGCGGATATAGAGTCAACCTTGCAGGCTTCCTTAATCGAAATCGGGCGTAATTTAGGTTTAGAAATCACTCCCATAGTAGAAGCAGGCAATAATCAAGAAGCTATTATCGACTTACAGGAGCAAATCGATCGCTTGCAGAAAAGTCCTCTGCTTCCCGACGATATCGAACAGTTATTAAATAAAGTTAATCAAGACCTCAGTGATGCACTAGCAGGGAAAGAAGCATCTGAAATCAAACAGAATATTAAAGAGGTTACAGAAAAATTAATTGATCAACAAAGCGAGTATCGGAAAGAGTTAGAAAAATTAGCAACCGAAGCAGAGGATGATAGTCAACTATTACAAACGGCTGAAACCGATCTTAAATCAGCGGCAGATAAGTTATGGAACGCAATACAAACCAGAGAGAATTATTTAACAGATAAATCAATTCTTTCTGATCAAGTTCTCAATGTCTTAACAGAAGTTCGCCTAGCCGAAAGTGCTAACAAAATATCCACAGAATTAGCCCAAAAGGCTAGAACAATTTTTGCCGATATTTTAGAACAAAGACAAATCGAGCGAGAAGCACGCCAAAAAACCTTATTCGACTTTTTATTAGAAGCTACAGGTACTGTACTTCAAATCGCTGCCTCCTTCGTTACTGCGGGTTCAACCCTAGCTCTAACTATTGGTGTTATGGCTGCCGTTAATCAAGCTATTATCGCTATTCGTAACGGTGATGTGTTAAAGGCTATTTACTATGGAGTTCAATCGGCACTGTTGGGTGCGGGAGGAGCAATAAAAGCATTACCTGACGGCGCAAGTGTCTTGGGTGTTAGTGAAGATACTCTGGTCAAAATTATTGGTAAATCTGGAAAAGCGTTAAGCAACATTTATAAAGGTGGAATGGCGATCGCTACAGGTGACTATATTGACGCGATTAAAGACATATATAAACTTGGAGCAACTATCAACGTAATTGATGATATAAAAGATTGGGGAATTCTTAGAGAAGTAAGCGAGTGGCTTGAAGATTTGCCTTGGGATTATATAGCAAGTAAATTGCTCAAAGTTGACGGACTAGGTTCTTTTACAAATCTTTTTGTTGGAGTTGGCTTCAGAATTATTGAGAACTTACTACCCAAGAACAATCCTCAATTTTATTCAGTGGTGGCATCAAGTCTAGCTTTTTTAGAACTTTCGAGTTCCGTTATTGGAGAGATGACAGATTTTTTCGGACCTTCGTTACCGATCAATTGGTTAAACATCCTCTATAAATCAAAACAGATTATTGATATTTCGTCCGATTTTGAAGAATATAAAAAACGTTTAAACGATATTGAAGAAGAAAGAATTAATCAGTTAACAGGATATAATGTATCAACGGATGTATCTATAAAGTGGAATACTGATGGTTCATCGTTTAGCACCGAAGATCCAATTCTTTTGGATGGTATTGAAAGCAAAATTGAAAACCTTCAAGAAATTAAGCTTTCTCAACCTCTAATTACCCCAGATAATAGATTACCAACTACCATTATAATTCACGGAGAAGATGATAGTCTCTATCAACAATGGACTCCTGAGTTAGGTAGTCGAATAAAACGTCTAGAGAAAGTAGCTAATAATCAAGAATCTAACGTTCTTATTATTAACTGGAGCAATCTTCTAGCAACCGAATATATAGATACGTTTAATTATTCGGAGCGAATCCAGACTAAAGTTGATAAATCAGCCCAAGCACTCGCCCAGAAGTTGTTCGGGGAATATAATTTAGATCCCAGTAAAGTCAATATTATAGGTCATGGATTAGGTTATCAACTGGCAACTAAAATCGGTCAGTGGACTCTGGAAAACAAAAATCAAAAGCTTAAAGAAATCGTTGTCCTAGAACCAACTTTAAACATTCAACAATCTCAAATAGTAAATCCTGACAGCGTCGCTCAAAAAGTTGAGGTGATTCGTAGTGATTACCAAGGGTTATATCACTATGTTTTCCCAACCCTAAAGCAAAATTTAGGAACGACAAGAATCGGGTCAGGTTATTCAGATGGGAAGACTACTGACTCTTTAGATTATTATTTGCCTGAATCAGTAAATAAATTCTTTTACGGTAGTAATCATTTCGACGCTATCCAAGTTTACCTGAGTTTCCTAGACTCCCAACTCAATTCTGCTAATCAGTCTCAAGAGAATTTTGAACAATATCTGCAAAGATTGTCTCAGAGTTTAGATAATGATCAAACTAGTAATCTTAATTCTGATCCTACTGGATTAGACTTTAGCTCAGTTAATGAGCGCCTCACCCTCAATTATTTTTCTGGACATCCCACTCTATCAGGCTATTATCTTAGCTCACCATTTTATGCAGCCCCAGGGGTTGAAAAACAGTATTACACTTTCGCTGATTTCTCTCAAGATATATCGTCTTATGCTGAAAAGTCATTAAAAATTAAAATTACAAGAGTCACCGAAGCCACTGGAGGTAACTGGCAGCATTTCAATCCATTGGGACAAGCATGGCAAGATTTAGAGATTAATCAAGAAATTATCTTCAATATAGACTCTCAAATTCGTTATCAATCGGCAAATTTGTCTAAAGAATCGGCATTTCTCGATTGGGAAATTTTGGAAGTACAAGGACAGGAAGAAAATGATGACCTTCCAGTCATTACCCTAGCCGTCTCGCCAGCTTCTGTCACCGAAGATGGAACAACCAACCTCATCTACACCTTCACCCGCAACGGAGTTACTAGTAATGCCCTCACCGTCAACTACACCGTCGGCGGAACTGCCACAATAGGCACTGATTATACAGGAATTGCCACCACAGAAACCACCAAAACCGTCACATTTGCTGCTGGGTCTCCCACGGCTACAGTTACAGTTGACCCCACTGCTGATACCACGGTAGAAAGTGATGAAACCGTTGCCTTAACTTTAGCTTCTGGTACTGGTTATATTGTGGAAACTACTGGAGCGGTCACCAGAACTATTGCCAATGATGACACTAGCCTAGCAATTACCCCCACAAGTGCCATTCAAACCGAAGGAAATTCGGGCAATAAAACCTTTACTTTCACCCTCACGCGCTCTGGTTCAACTACAGGAACAAATGCCGTTAACTGGACTGTCACGGGTACAGCGAATAATCCTGCTAATGCGACAGACTTTGGTGGAACTTTACCATCTGGAATCCTTACCTTTGCTGCGAATGAAACCTCTAAGGTAATTACGGTTAACGTCAGTGGAGATACAACAGTTGAACCAGATGAGAACTTTATTGTCACCCTATCCAGTCCTACTAATGGCGCGACAATTACCACTGCAACGGCTACGGCAATAATTACCAATGATGATGTAGTTCAAACTGTTAATCTAGCGATCGCTCCCACAAATGCTACTCAAACCGAAGGAAATTCGGGCAATAAAGCCTTTAATTTCACAGTTACACGATCTGGTACAACGACAGGAACAAATGCCGTAAACTGGGCTGTAACAGGAACAGGCATTAATGCTGCTGACTTTGGTGGAACTTTACCGTCGGGAATTGTTACCTTTGCTGCGAATGAAACCTCTAAGGTGATTACGGTTAACGTCAGCGGAGACACAACAGTTGAACCCGATGAGAACTTTATTGTCACTCTGTCCAGTCCTACTAATGGCGCGACAATTACTACTGCAACGGCTACGGGGATAATTCAAAATGATGATATATCTAATATCGATCTTAATCCTCCTCAATTAACCTACTTCGATGTTATTTCTGATCAAGTTGATATCTCTAACCAATCTCAATCCATTCAAATTAAGTTAGGTTTAAGCGATGATTTCTCTGGAGTAAATTCAGCGGGAATTGTTTTTGTCAGTCCATCTGGAAAACAAGGCATTTCTAATACTATTTGGCCTAATTATGATCGAGTTTCTGGAGATGCTCTAAATGGAGTCTACCAGAAAATTTTAACCTTGCCTCGCTTTGCTGAAGTTGGAACTTGGCAAGTTAGAGATATTTCTTTTTACGATAATGCAGGCAATGGGAAGTATTTTACTAGGTCTGAATTAACAAATCCAAGTTTTGATCTAAGTTTTGTGGTTGGGATTACTCAATCTAGTCTTTTAATAGCCATTACCCCCACAAATGCCACTCAAACCGAAGGAAATTCGGGCAATAAAGCCTTTACTTTCACCGTCACGCGCTCTGGTTCAACCACAGGAATAAATGCCGTTAACTGGACTGTCACGGGTACAGGGACTAATCCTGCCAATGCGACAGACTTTGGTGGAACTTTACCATCTGGAATCCTTACCTTTGCTGCGAATGAAACTTCTAAGGTAATTACGGTTAACGTCAGTGGAGATACGACAGTTGAACCCGATGAGAACTTTATTATCACCCTCTCCAATCCTACCAATAATGCAACTCTTACCACTACCTCTGTTACCGGAACTATTACTAATGATGATGTTTTTACCCCAATTGAATCAGCAGGTAATACTAAGTTAGTTAAAGATGCCACCAACAAATACTTTACCCAAGTCGGAACAAATACCCCAATTGCTATTAAAAATGGTGGACAACAAATCTACCAAGATATCTACGGTTCAGGATGGCAAACTATAGCCGCAGAAACTGTCAATGGGGATAACCAAGTTCTCTGGAAGAATGTAGCTGGAAACTATCTACATATCTGGCGTTTAGATAGTAACTGGAATTGGGTTTCTTCTGAAGGAAATTGGGGATTGAATTCGGCAGAAGCTTTAACTCAAGAAACTAACTTTAGCATAGATGCTAATGGTGATGGTGTTATTGGCAATCCTTATACTGCAATTGAATCAGCAGGTAATACTAAGTTAGTCAAAGATGCAGCCAACAAATACTTTACCCAAGTCGGAACAAATACCCCAATTGCTATTAAAAATGGTGGACAACAAATCTACCAAGATATCTACGGTTCAGGATGGCAAACGATAGCCGCAGAAAAGGTTAATGGAGATAACCAAGTTCTCTGGAAAAACGTTTCTGGAAACTATCTGCATATCTGGAGTTTAGATAGTAACTGGAATTTTGTTTCTTCTCAAGGAAATTGGGGATTAAATTCGGCAGAAGCTTTAACTCAAGAAAATAACTTTGGCATAGATACTAATGGTGATGGTGTTATTGGCAATCCTTATACTGCAATTGAATCAGCAGGTAATACTAAACTAGTCAAAGATGCCACCAACAAATACTTTACCCAAATCGGAACAAATACCCCAACCGCTATTAAAAATGGTGGACAACAAATCTACGAAAATATCTACGCAGGATGGCAAACGATAGCCGCAGAAACTGTCAATGGGGATAACCAAGTTCTCTGGAAAAACATTTCTGGAAACTATCTGCATATCTGGAGTTTAGATAGTAACTGGAATTGGGTTTCTTCTGAAGGAAATTGGGGATTGAATTCGGCAGAAGCTTTAACTCAAGAAAATAACTTTGCCATAGATGCTAATGGTGATGGTGTTATCGGTTACACCCCAATTGAATCAGCAGGTAATACTAAATTAGTCAAAGATCCAACCAACAAATACTTTGCTCAAGTAGGAACAAATACACCAATTGCTATTAAAAATGGTGGACAACAAATCTACCAAGATATCTACGGTTCAGGATGGCAAACGATAGCCGCAGAAACTGTCAATGGCGTTAATCAAGTTCTTTGGAAAAACATTTCTGGAAACTTCCTGCATATCTGGAATTTAGATAGTAACTGGAATTGGGTTTCTTCTGAGGGACAATACGCATTAAATTCTGCTGATGCTTTTACCCAAGAAACTAAATTTGGGATAGGTGCAAATGGTGATGGTTCTATTGGCAATCCCTCTAGTCTGACTTTGACAGGTACTAGTGCTAACGATATCCTCATCGGTGGTGCAAATAATGATATTCTCACTGGTGGGGGTGGTAAAGATACTCTAACTGGTGGTTTAAGTGCTGATAAGTTTGTTTACCAAAATCTTACTGATTCTCTCTTAGCTAACTTTGATGTGATTACTGACTTCAACGCCACCACAGGTAATGATTTATTCCGTGTTTCTACCGCACGAGCCGGGTTTGTGGATGTGGGAGCAGTTAATACCCTGGATGCTGCTGGTATGGGGGCAAAATTAACAGCCGCAGCCTTTGGGTCAAATTTTGCGGCTCAATTCAGTTTTGGACAAAAAACCTTTGTGGCTATTAATGATGCAACCGCAGGGTTTAATGCGGCTAATGATGCCATTATTGAAGTTACAGGATTAACAGGAACATTGAATGTCAATCATTTTGTGATTGTTTAGAGGATATTTAGCTTAAACCGACAGAAGCCCCACGCGTGACCCGATAGGGCAGCGTGGGACGCAATGCGTTCGCTATCGCTAACTAATCAATATCAACTCTCCATCTACAATTTCGTAACGATTGCCATCATCAGCTAAAGCCATAAACTCTTCATCAGTCCAAACTTTATCCTTTATTTTTTCTAAGATAACTGTCTCTGCATTTAATCTCATAAAATTGTAGTTTTCCGTAGTCAAACGTAGCTATATCCGTCACTACAATGAACCTTAGTAATATCTTTCATTGTTGAAAATTCAACTCTAAAACCATTGATAACAATCTCACATCCGTTTTTTGTGGGAGTTTTAACACGACTTACATACCTTCCAGAAGTTATGTTTTTACGATCTTTGTGCAAAGTAGCCTTAACAAAATCTCCTGTAGAAACATGAGTGAATATTTTTTTAGGCTCGGTGCAAGGAAAACCAAATTTATTGATCCTACAGAATCTTCTGCAACCATGCCCCGTGCTTTTTACTGTTAAAATTTTTGTTGTAAGTATTTTGAGAGTTTCAACTTTCCCTACACAAGCAGCATCA
Organism: Dolichospermum sp. UHCC 0315A; assembly: GCF_008121535.1. Taxonomy (GTDB): domain Bacteria; phylum Cyanobacteriota; class Cyanobacteriia; order Cyanobacteriales; family Nostocaceae; genus Dolichospermum; species Dolichospermum lemmermannii. The sequence continues at coordinate 2,210,194 of NZ_CP043056.1, read as the reverse complement.
ATCCAATGAGTTTTAGGCAATCCTAAACGAGTTCTATTAAACTTAGTTAAACCTCCTGAACCTGTTGTTATAGGTAATCCAGTTTCTTTTAACTTATTAAATAAAGCCCATCTCGTTGAATTTACAGCAGACGCATCTTTTAGTGTCCGCTTGGCTTGGGATAAAATTTGCTTCAACAACTCAGGCTTTTTTCCTAAAAACTTCTCAATATCTTGAGTACCTTTTTTGATATTACATTTCTCACAAGCTAGACACAAATTAGAAATTCTATTAGTTCCTCCTTTGGCTTTTGGTTTAATATGCTCAACTTGTAAAGGGACATTTTCAGCAGTACAGTATGCACATTTTCTATTCCATTTATTCAAAAGATATTCACGGACTTCATACCCTTGTAACTCTCCTTGTTGATACTCAAAGCCTGATATCTCCGGGTTTTCTAGCTGCTGTAGGTCAAACCTAGCAAGCTCTTGAACTATGTCAGTTATTGGGGCAAAATTACATAATCTTTTGACCCAAGTGTTAATAGTTAAAACTCTATGGCTTAAAGAAGGTGCTAACCAACCTTGAGGTTTAGTGCGGTTAAGAAATCTAGCTTGACGATAACGAGTATGTCTAGAACGTCTTCCTCGCCTTACTCCTTTTCGAGTTTCTAGGCTTTCTTTAATAGCTAAACCTCTGTGTTGTAATTCCATACCCCAGATGACTTTATTATTTTGAACTAACGCAAAACCTGTAGTTTTACTTCCTGGATCTATTTTTAATTCAATCGGTTGAGTTGGAACGTCAGATTTAGGTTCTTTCAAAATTATGGTAAATGGAAATCTTCTAAATACAGCAGCTTTTTGTTGATTTAATAAAAAACGTGCATCTCCTGGATGGATTGGAGTAAGTGGTTTTTTGTTGGTATCAAGAACTAGAACAAAATTAGACATTTAAATTTCACCTTTCCAGGGTAATGTTTGCTTCAACCTTGTTATCTGAGCTTGTTATGCTAAATACACTATCCTTGCGGATTGTTTAATAAGTAGCAACATGGCAGGGGACTAGCGAATCCCAAGGTGTTATGACCTAGATAACGTTTACCCTTCGACTACGCTCAGGGTGGTTTGGTTCACATAAACTACAGATTACTCCGTTTATTTATGCTCTCATATTATTCAAGTCCTTTTAATTTTTAGACAAAGCGATTCGTTTATATGACTAACTGAGTGATTTCTTTATATAATACTAACCCAAATATAAAAAATTTTGATTTGACTGGTATCGCGATAGCGAAGCGCGACCTAGGAATCGCCTTCAGGAGATGGATTTTGATGCGATTTGCTCCGCAACGCAAGCTAACGCTGTATAAAAAAGCATTAGATCGGACAATATTGTGATATTTTGGTTTTGATTTTGGGGGCGATCGCGAAAGATAAATAATTGTTAAGCGATCGCTGTATAACAAAGCATTCAAGAATCAGCAGGCGGGATTAGTCAGCAGCAGCAGACTTTTCCCTCTTTTTTGGATTAAATTACAAATTATGAATTCTGAATTCTGAATTATTTGATGTCATTGTTATTGGTTCTGGTATTGGTGGTTTAGTGACAGCGACCCAATTAGCAGCTAAAGGTGCAAAAGTTATAGTTTTTGAAAGTTATCTTATTCCCGGTGGTAGTGCCGGTTATTTTCAAAGCCAAGGATATACATTTGATGTCGGTGCATCAATGATTTTTGGCATGGGAAATAAAGGAACAACCAAACAGACGCTTTTTAGCGAAATAAATTTTTATGGGAAAAGCTAACTTTTTTAGGCACGTATTCAGAACAGTCTATGGCTGCTTCTGTAAGAACAGAATCAGGTTTGACAGCACATTTTAAATAATGGTTATTGGCAAAAAATTGACATTTTTTACAGGGAACTTTTTGTAGAATTTTACTTTTCACGCATACCCGATCATCTGTATTGGTGCGGATTTTATGAAAAAGTAGGAGAAATATAGCCCAAACAAAAATAAATCCCAGAGGAGCTAAAGATAGTGCTAAATCTGGTATTTGGATGTTGTGATATTGGACTTGGACTTTTTCTTGTTGAACTGCACTTTGAGCAATGGACAAATTGGTATTGTCGGCCATGAGTGTATTTCCCAATACCTGCTCTATATACATCTTATTTTCCTTAATAATCTATAATGGTTCTTAATTAACAAGTGTGACAGAACCAAGTGGCAAACCCCTCAATATAAAGTCTGTTTGAATTGTGACTGATGTTGGATTTTCAAACTTTTAATTTAAGTCTAGGATTTGTTTAGGTAAAGCTGTATATAGCTTCTGATTATAGGTTTAGCAAAAGTAAAGATTAGTTATCTCTGTCAATAGTTTTGTTTTTTATTATGTGAATATATACCTGAAGTAGTAGGTGGATATTAAAAATACAGTTAGTAATAGGTTTTTAAATTTTTGAATTTCTAGAACAGTGATACATTAATTGCATCGTAGGGGCAACCCCCCTGTGGTTGTTCTGGTAGGGTTTTGGGGCAAGCACGGGGGCATTGCCCCTACAGGGGACGAATGATAGTTGTTGGTGGTGCAATTTCTGGTTGAAAGATTCCTTGTAGTGCTTGTTCTAAGGTGGGTGCCATGATGATGCGATTTTCATAGGCTACAACTACTCTTACTAATGTTGGTAAACTATTTTGTGTGGCTTCTAAATAAATTGGTTCAACATATAGTAATGATTGCTCAATGGGAACTATTAACAGATTACCTTGAATTACTCTTGAACCTTGACGATTCCACAGAGAAATTTGTTGAGAAATAACTGGATCTTGATTTATTCTGGCTTCAATTTGTTCTTGTCCATAAATTAAGCGTTCTTTAGGAAAGTTATATAATAGTAATTTGCCATAATTTTCGCCATCAGAACGTGCTGCTAACCAAGCGATTAAATTGGTGCGTTGTTTGGGTGTGTAGGGAAGTAAGAGGATGAATTCTTCAAAGGAGACGTTGGGGAGACTGGTTATTAAATAGTAGGGTTCAACTTTACGGCTTTCGTTGTCATAGATTTCATTGGGAATTTGCCATTGATCTTCTCTGTTATAAAATACTTGAGGATCTGTCATGTGGTAGATCATTAAGCGTTCAGATTGAATTTTGAAATAATCTACTGGATAACGGAGATGACTGCGGAGATTGACTGGTAAATTCCTCAGTGGTTGAAACATTTTGGGAAATATTTTTGACCAAGCTGTAATCAATGGATCGGCAGCATCGGCAATGTAAAATCTGACTGTACCGTTGTTAGCATCAATTACGACTTTGACGGAATTACGGATATAGTTAATACTATTTTTACCTGTATCTGAGTAAGGATAGCGATCGCTTGTGGTGTAAGCATCAACTATCCAATAAAGATAATTTTCTTGGCCAGGAAATTGTTGATTTTTACCATCTATATGGGCATCTACTGCAACTAAATAAGGATCACTATCGAATTTTAAAAAAGGGGCAATAGTTTGAATTCGTTGATTAATATTTCGTCGTAATAATACTTTAGTTTCTGGCAAAAAATCTCTGGTAAATACCATTTTCCAATCTTTTAAATATATAGAAAATAGCCATCTTTTCCATAGAGAGTTGATATGAATACCACCTAATCCATCATAGGTATTATAAACATTATCGCTGCCACTGGGATAATCTAATTCTTTAACTTTTGTCCCAGTCATAACATGAGTATTACTAATTTCTCCATAATAAATTCGGGGTTGTCCGATGGGAATACTGGCACGAATATTGGCATTAGAAGTATTTAAGACGCTACCATTTTGGCTAATATCTTTGACAAAATATTCTGGTAATCCAGCAGCAGCAACGGTATTAACTGGACTCATAGTGAAGCCATAACCATGAGTATAAATCATATTTTGGTTTACCCATGTTTGTGCGGGGAGAGGAACATCTGGATAATTTAATTCTCTCGCTGCAATTAGTACCTGTTGTTTTTCTTGATTATCGTTATTTTTAATTAAATATCTATCAATATCAGCATCAGGGAATTGATAATAAGGACGAATTTGTTGTAATTGACGATTGGTTTTTAATAATGGTTCTTGATCCCAAAGCCGAATATTTTTAATTGTTAATTCATTAGCTTTAATATCTGCTTCTGTGAGTTTTCCTGTGGGGTTAAATATTTGAGAATCAATCACATCTAAATTAAATGCTTGACGAGTCAGGTCAATATTTCGCATTATATAAGGTTGTTCTTTTTGTAATTCATTTGGCTCAACAATAAAACTTTGTACAGCCATAGGTAAAATAAAATTACCGATTAATATAAAAGTTATATACATACCTAATGTATAAATTGCCCAGCGATGATGTGAGGATTTCTGTTGCCAAAATACAGTTAACCACAATAAATATAAGGCTATAGCTACCGATAAAATATATAATATTGTATCTGCTGGTAATTGGGCTTTAACATCAGTATAACTAGCTCCATAACTCACTCCACGAACCGAGTAAAGCAGTTGATAACGACTCAGCCAATAATTTAAAGATACTACTAACATTAAACAGCCAGATAAGCCAAATAAATGGCGCATTTGTGGAGAAGAAAATCCTGGAAAAATAGCTTCTCTGAAGCTATTAGCTGATAATAAATAGGTGAGAATAACGCTAATAAAACCATATAGAGATAATCCTATTAACCAAAATCCTAAGAGTTCCCAGATCGGGAGATGGAAAATATAAAAACTGATATCTTTGCCAAATAATGGTTCAGAATTATCAAAGGAAATAGGATGAAAAGATAAGAGAATTTTCGACCAATATTGAGACAGTATCCAGCCCAAACTGAGACTAAAAATAATAGCGATCGCTCTGAGGAAGAATTTGCTATAAATTAATATAGCCATGGAAAATCCCCCAAATAATCCTAAATACAAAGGTTGAGAAATTATCTGTTTTCCCAACTGCAAAATTATATCTACTCGCAATAGCAGTGGCACTGATAAACTGGATTGATTAACTTTCCCTGGCCAATCAGAGAGGGCAATTTCTCCATATTGTACTAACACTAAACACATCAAAAAAATTAATCCTAGGATTAGAGGTAAAAGCCATCGCAATTTAATTTTATTGGTATAATTATGCCATGGAGAAGATTGATTATTTGTGGGATACTGAGGACTAAGAAAAGTGGTTAATTTGCGACTAATTTTTATTTCCTGTATCGGACTAGAATTAGGAAAAGGCGGATATTTTAACCTCTGGGCTAAAGTGAGATTTCCTAACAAGTAAATGGCACTCAAACTCACAATAAATAACCATAAACTCCCCTGAGTTAACAATCTTTGTAGAAATACTTCTAGATAACCAACTTCCTGAAACCAAAAAATTTCCGCACCCAAATGAGCAGCTATATCTAAGAATAGCCACAAACCCAAACAGCCTATAAAAATTTTAATAGTGTTCATTTCCAAAATATTGCTTTGAGAGGATATTTGAAAAGTTTATGGCGAATATAGTTCGCTACTACACACCAAAATCACTCAAATTTTCTTTAGGAATTGCATTAATTTGATTGATAGATGTTTGGCTTAGTTCTATGGGTAAAGATCCATTAATATCACTTGGTACTACAAACTAAAACATGAGTGCCAAAGCTAAAAAAGGCGATGCCCTGAGCTTGTCGAAGGGTAAACGTAAAAAACAAAAAGCTGGGTTAAATAAATCAATTCTTGATGTGGGAATGGGGATGATAATGCTAAACCCCGACAATTCTCAACACATAACAGAAATTTAAAGCCACCTTCAAGCCCGCAGGTTTCAACCTGTAGGTGAAAGTGGCTATAAAATCAACGTATTAACAGGTTGTCATGGTGATGCACTCATCACAAATCCCATCTATTCTCTACCCGTAGGTAAACCTAACTTGTGATTGCTAGGAGTAGAAGAGGGTTCATTGTAGGCTATTTTTAACTTTGGTTTAGCACTACCGCCACTGCCACCGCTGCTACGTCTTTCATCGTTACCTCTACCTTCTTTTGACCAAGAGGAACGGCCACCGCGACCACCACCAGAACTACGTTCCCGTTCTCCACCATCACCACGTTTGTTAATTCTGGGTTTGGGAGTTGGGCTTTCGTCTACGGGCAGGTCTACTCCTGATATTAACCAAGCAGGACGGGTTTGATCGTAAGCGATTTGTAAAGCAGCCGCAGCGATCGCATGAGCATCATATTCCTCAATCATTTCGCTGATAATTGGCAAGAAGGAAGCTAACCGTTCCCCAGTTAAAGCTTCTGCCACTTGTCCTCTTAACTTCTGGATATGTTGGGCTTCAATCTGCGCCTTGGTAGGAATAGAGAGAATTTGCCAAGTTTGACGGTTATGGCGTTCAAATGCCTGTTGTTTGCGGCGTTCAAAAGATTGTACTAAAGAAATTGCCGTTCCTTCTTTTCCAGCCCGACCAGTCCGACCAATGCGGTGAACATAGGTTTCGACGCTATCAGGTAAATCAAAGTTGATTACATGAGAAAGTTGGTCAACGTCCAACCCACGCGCTGCAATATCAGTAGCGACAACCCAACGAACTTGACGGTTACGGAAACGGATTAATAGGCGTTCCCGCGCTTGTTGAGACAAATCACCATGATATTCATCCACACTATGACCAGCAGATTGCAATTGACTGGTTAATTCTGCCGCTGTACGCCGGGTGCGAACAAAGATTAAAGCTGTTTCTGGATCTTCCATTTCCAGAATTGGTTGTAAAGCTTTAGCTTTTGTCCAATGACGAGGAATCATGTAAGCCACTTGATTGATTTTATTCGGTGCGGCTTTGGGTTGTTCAACGGTGACAGTCACCGGTGAGTTCAAAAATTTATTTACCAACATCCGAATTGATGGTGGCATTGTCGCGGAAAATAATGCTGTTTGGCGTTCATTGGGGGCTTGGGAAAGAATTCTTTCCACATCGTCAATGAAGCCCATGCTTAACATTTCATCAGCTTCATCTAAGACAAACCATTTGACTTGATCTAGCTTCAAGTTACCACGATCTAGTAAGTCTATGACCCGTCCTGGTGTCCCGACAACGATTTGCGCCCCACGTCTGAGTTGCATAATTTGACGATCAATTGATTGACCACCATAAATAGCCGCTGCTTTCAAGTAACTGTTACCAATAAATTGGGAAACAGCCGCATGAACTTGAATTGCTAATTCACGAGTTGGGGTTAAAACTATTGCTTGTACAGCTTTGAGGTTCTCATCTAACCGCTCTAAAATTGGTAGAGAAAAAGCCGCGGTTTTACCTGTTCCTGTTTGCGATTGACCAACTACATCCCGACCATTTAATAGTTGAGGAATTGCTTGGGTTTGAATATTTGTAGGTTCAGTAAAACCCATGCCTTCTAACAATGTAGCCCGTTCTGGGGAAATGCCTAATTCTTGAAATGATAAATTCATTAACGCTCCTAGATTTGATTGTAAATTTGGGACTGGTAAACCGATACTTATTTGTAAATTAAGTCTTATACAACAGCAGATAGCAGATGGGAAGATAATCTATCACTATTGATAACTTGACCATAGAGGTCATAGGCATCGGCACTTTGAATTGCTACTTTGACGATGGTTCCTAGCCTAGCCTCTCCTTTAACATAGACTTGACCATCAACTTCGGGAGAAAATCTGCCGGAACGACCGATTAATTCTCCACCTTGGGGATTTTCCTGTTCAATCAGGACATCAACTATCTTGCCGACTTCCTGTTGATTTTTCTGGAAAGAAATTGGCTGTTGTAATTCCATTAGGCGATTACGGCGTTCCGTCATCACTGCCGCTGGAATTTGATTGGGTAGATTGTAGGCAGGAGTTCCTTCTTCTGGTGAGAAAGTAAAAACACCAACATGATCAAATTTATGTCGTTGGGTAAACTCTAATAAATGTTGAAAATGCTCTTGAGTTTCTCCAGGAAAACCAACTATAAATGTGGTTCTGAACACTGCTGATGGTAGGGCAATTTTCAGCCGTTCCATAATCCCATCATTGATCTGTCCTTGCCAGGGACGATTCATAGCCCGGAGAATTTCTGGATGGGAATGTTGCAGTGGCAAGTCCAAATATGGCAAAACGTTGGCAGTTTCTTGAATAGCTGCAATCACATCCGCTGTTAATCCGGTGGGATAGGCGTAGTGCATCCTAATCCAAGGTATATCTACTTTGCCTAATGCCCGCAGCAATTCGGCTAATTTGGGTTTGCCGTAAATATCTAAGCCGTAATTGGTGGTGATTTGGGAAATGAGAATTATTTCTTTGACACCTTGACTTGCCAGTTGTTGGGCTTCGGCAACTATTGATTCAATGGTACGCGATCGCTGATTTCCTCGCAAATGGGGAATAATGCAAAATGCACACCGATAATCACAGCCTTCTGCCACTCGCAGGTAAGCTACTCCTTCAGTGGTTGTCCGATAACGGGGTGTGGTTTCGTCGGCTATATAAGTGGGTTCAGCAGTAATTTCTTTAACTCGCTCTCCCTGTTCTACTCGCTCGATGACATCAACGATTTTGTGATAATCGCCTGTCCCTACTACCGCTACTGCTTCCGGCAATTCTTCCAATAATTGCTCTTGAAAGTGTTGCGCCATGCAGCCAGTAATGACGATTTTTTTCTTGGCTTCCGCTAGTTCTACTAGGGTTTTTACTGATTCTTGTCGAGCCGCTTCGATAAAACTACAGGTATTGACAATTACGTAATCTGCTAATTCTTCGTTACTATCTACACCATAGCCTGCATTTACTAGCAGCCCTAGCATATGTTCTGTATCAATCCGATTCTTCTCGCAGCCCAGGTGAGAAATGGCAATCGTTGGCTTTTCACCCATATTTTCAATAAGTCTTCCGTTTTTCCTTGTTAATTAACATTTAAGCATTGGGTCGGGAATAAATACAGCAGATCACAAGTAAACTAATCAATACGGGTTTAGCAGTGCCAAAGCCCTACCTAATAACTCACTCGGTGAATTTTGCTATAATTTCCACCCAACTACCCGCTACTAATTACCAGATTTAACCTATATAACTAGCAACTTTAACTAGTAAAAGCCAAATTACAGCCTTCATCTATCATGTTGATAGAGGCTAGTCCATGATACTTCTACTAATTTGTTTCCCAGGGTAATCTTAAGTGTCTTTGGGTAAGTTTGACACTCATAATATTTTTAACAATTCGCTTAATGGTATTTTGCATTACCGTAGCGTGGGCGTTGTTAATTTACCCGTTGGGAAGCCGACCAAGAGGTCTGTTGTGAGAAGCCGCTACCCAACTGGGGAAATCGCACTGGCGACTACGCCTATCAAGCAGTAATGCTACTCGGACACTTGCAATTAAATGCCGGGAAGCTGCCTTACATCTTGTGAGTGGCAAACTCCTCTTGTTATCAGATTCTATCTTAACATATCTTATGGAAGGTTGAAATTTAATTTCCATCTTGAGGAGGAGGCAACAACCTGACCATAAAAAAACTGGTGAGGATCTACGCTCCAAATTCGTGAAATTTTTACTGCCACCTGCTATATCTAGTTTAGACAAGGAAATAGATAATTGGTGAAATTACTATTTCTGATCTGTTTCGGTGTTCCCGAAAGCAATTTATATTAGTACAAGAAGACATCCGGCGGCAATGCCCAGGGAATCTACATTTTTTTGTTTGATTCTCGCTGTCTATTTATTGATGCCATTTTGTTACCCCCTCGTCTGGAGAGTGGGGATAGGCAACGACTCCAGACTGTGACCGAAAAGACGGGACACAAGCCCCGTCCTTCCAGGACGGCTTTATGTTAAAATTTGGTCATAGTCGCCATAGGGCATTGGGAGACTTTAAACGGACATGGAGGGACGATAAGACCACTTGTGGCGTGTTCTGGCGAAGTGTCAAGAGTCACCGCACCTTCATGTCGGTGAGTATGTCAAAAATAAATTAAAGCCGTGGATTTACATCAGTTATTTAAAACCCGAACACCAATTATTGGCGTAGTACATCTGCTACCTCTTCCGACTTCAGCCCGTTGGGGAGGTAGTCTCAAAGCAGTGATTGACCGTGCCGAACAAGAAGCCACAGCCCTTGCTAGTGGAGGGGTAAATGGGATAATCGTTGAGAATTTTTTCGATGCCCCTTTTACCAAAAATCAAGTTGATCCAGCCGTTGTCAGTGCGATGACTGTGGTTGTTCAACGCATCCAAAATCTAGTAACTGTGCCTATAGGGTTAAATGTGTTACGTAATGATGGCAGAAGTGCGATCGCTATTGCTAGTTGCGTTAATGCCCAGTTTGTCAGAATTAATGTTCTCACGGGTGTGATGGCAACTGACCAAGGATTAATTGAGGGGGAAGCTCATCAATTACTGCGATATCGGCGAGAATTAGGATCTGATGTGAAAATTTTTGCTGATGTTTTGGTAAAACACGCTCGTCCTTTAAGTTCTCCTCATCTCACTGTTGCTGTTAAGGATACTATTGAACGAGGTTTGGCTGATGCGGTAATTTTATCTGGTTGGGCTACTGGTAGTCCTCCTGACCAAGAGGATTTGGAACTGGCTAGTAATGCTGCTGCTGGTACTCCTGTTTTTATTGGTAGTGGTGCAAGTTGGGAAAATGTGGGTACTTTGTTACAAGCCGCAGACGGGGTGATTGTTTCCAGTTCTCTGAAACGTTATGGTCAAATTCAGCAACCGATAGATCCGATTCGCGTCAGTCAATTTGTCGAAGCTGCCCGCAGACCTCTATTGTCTAAACTATGATTCTTTTGATTTCAGTGATTAGAAATTGTCTAAACTATGATTCTTTTGATTTCAGTGATTAGAAATTGTCTAAACTATGATTCTTTTGATTTCAGTGATTTAGATGATTATGAGGATCTTTAGACTCTCTTCCCCAGTCCCCAGTCCCCAGTCCCCAATCACCAATATTATGATTCGTCGTCGTTCTACTCCTTGGATTCATAAATGGTCACGTCCGGCGATCGCAACCATCGCTGGATTTGGTATCCTGAATACAGGTTATCTCACTTTTGAAAAGCTGACCGGCAGCACTCCGGTTTGTACTACAGCAGAAAATGTTAAGGGTTGTGTGGATGTCCTTTCTAGTCCTTGGGCTACGTTTTTAGGTCAACCATTACCTTTGTTTGGTTTGTTGGCATACATTGGGATGTTGATATTCGCTTTAGCTCCCTTAGCCTTGAACACAGGGGAAAATCACAAAAGTCAGAAACAACTGGAAAATTTGACTTGGTGGTTGCTGTTTGTGGGAGCGATCGCTATGTCAGTTTTTAGTGGATACTTAATGTATGTCCTGGCATTTCAACTCAAAGCTATTTGTCCTTACTGTATTGCCTCTGCCTTATTTGCATTAACCATGTTAGTGTTAACTGTTACAGGTAAGGATTGGGAAGATATTGGACAACTTTTATTTACGGCTTTGATTGTGGCAATGGTAACGCTAATTGGGACTTTAGGAGTTTATTCTCAAGTCAGCCCATCAGGTAATATTACTGAATCAACTGATGGTAAACCCACAGCAATTACCTTTACTCCTAAAGAACAACCAAATCCTCAATTTGGCTGGGAAATTACCACTAAATCTGGTGAAGCGGAGATTGCTTTAGCTCAACATCTTGTTAAAGTTGGTGCTAAGGAATATGTAGCTTATTGGTGTCCACACTGTCACGAACAGAAGCTACTTTTTGGCAAAGAAGCTTATACAATCATTAGTGAAAGTTCTACAGTAGAATGTGCTGGTGATAGTCCCAAAGGTAAACCAGAATTATGTAAAGCTGCAAAAATCGAAGGTTTCCCAAGTTGGGTTATTAATGGTAAAATCTATAGCGGAGTGCAGACTCTAGAGGAATTAGGAAAGATCACTGGTTATACAGGTCCGAAAAACTTTAAATATTTCCGCTAGAGATCAGACTACATCCAAAAAATCAATAATTAAGCATCGAGTGTGGGAGTTTAGCACAATGCTAAACCCCTACTAAGTATTTACGTAAAATTTAGATTAGATATTAATTATTGTATTTAAATAAATATACGGTTTTGGCTACTTATTCATGTTTGACATTAATTTTAAATTAAAGCCTGTCGCCCAGAAGATGTAAGTCACAGTAAGTTTTATAGAACGGAATACAGCAACAGTTATCTGAGATTGGGCAATAATACTACATATTAAAGACGTGAAGACCGATCTAGCTATTAGCCCAGATATTTTTACAATGATCGTATTAGACAGTAGTTTGTTATTCTAAAAGTTTATGCAGCCGACCAACCCTGATCAATTTACAGAAAAAGCCTGGGAAGCGATCGCTCATACGCCCGATGTCGCTAAACAGTATCAGCAACAGCAGCTAGAAAGTGAACATCTGATGAAAGGGTTGCTGGAACAGGAAGGACTGGCCAGCGCGATTTTCACCAAAGCTGGTACAAATTTGCAAAAAGTTCGAGATCGCACGGAGCAATTTATCCAACGTCAACCCAAAGTATCGGGGACTAGTGCTTCTGTTTATTTAGGACGCAGCTTAGATACATTATTAGATCGGGCAGAAAAATATCGTCAAGAATTTAAAGACGAATTTATTTCTATTGAACATTTGCTGTTAGCTTACGCCAAAGATGATCGGTTTGGCAAGAGTTTACTGCAAGAATTCGGTTTAGATGAAACCAAACTCAAAAATATTATTAAAGAAATTCGGGGGAAACAAAAAGTGACTGACCAAAATCCAGAAGGTAAATATCAATCACTGGAGAAGTATGGACGTGATCTCACAGAAGCCGCTCGCAAAGGTCAATTAGACCCCGTAATCGGTCGTGATGATGAAATTAGACGGACAGTACAAATTCTCTCCCGCAGAACCAAAAATAACCCGGTTTTAATTGGTGAACCTGGCGTAGGGAAAACGGCAATTGCGGAAGGTTTGGCACAGCGCATTGTAGCGGGTGATGTTCCCCAATCTCTCAAAGATCGTAAACTCATTAGTTTAGATATGGGGGCTTTAATTGCGGGAGCAAAATTCCGAGGTGAATTTGAAGAACGTCTCAAAGCCGTATTAAAAGAAGTCACCGAATCTGGTGGGAATATTGTATTGTTTATTGATGAAATTCATACCGTTGTCGGTGCAGGTGCAAGCCAAGGAGCTATGGATGCGGGAAATTTATTAAAACCAATGTTAGCACGAGGTGAATTACGCTGTATTGGGGCGACGACTTTGGATGAATACCGCAAATATTTGGAAAAAGATGCCGCTTTAGAAAGACGCTTTCAACAAGTTTATGTAGATCAGCCCAACGTTCAAGATACAATTTCCATTTTACGCGGTTTGAAAGAACGTTATGAAGTCCATCACGGGGTGAGAATTTCTGATAGTTCTCTCGTCGCTGCGGCCACTCTCTCTAATCGTTATATTAGCGATCGCTTTCTGCCCGATAAAGCCATTGATTTAGTAGATGAAGCCGCTGCTAGACTCAAAATGGAGATTACCTCCAAACCCGAAGAACTGGACGAAATAGATCGGAAAATCCTGCAATTAGAAATGGAAAAACTCTCTTTACAAAAAGAAAGTGATCCTGCTTCCCGTGAACGTTTAGAAAGATTAGAAAAAGAACTCGCTGACCTCAAAGAAGATCAAAGAACCCTTAGCACACAATGGCAATCCGAAAAAGGGATTATCACCAAAATTCAATCAATTAAAGAAGAAATTGACCGAGTTAATTTAGAAATTCAACAAACCGAAAGAGACTACGATCTTAACCGGGCTGCGGAATTAAAATATGGCAAATTAACAGACTTACATCGGCAATTACAAGCCGTAGAAACTGAACTTTCCCAAACTCAAAAAACCGGAAAATCACTATTACGCGAAGAAGTTACAGAAGCCGATATTGCCGAAATCATTTCTAAATGGACAGGCATTCCCCTGAATAAATTAGTCGAATCAGAAAAAGAAAAACTCCTGCATTTAGAAGATGAATTACATCACCGGGTTGTCGGTCAACATGAAGCCGTTACCGCTGTCGCAGATGCCATTCAACGTTCTCGCGCTGGACTTTCTGACCCCAACCGTCCCATTGCGAGTTTTGTCTTCCTCGGTCCAACTGGTGTCGGTAAAACCGAACTAGCGAAAGCCCTAGCTGCTTATATGTTTGATACAGAGGAAGCTTTGGTGCGGATTGATATGTCCGAATATATGGACAAACATAATGTTTCCCGTTTAATCGGTGCGCCTCCTGGCTATGTCGGTTATGAAGAAGGAGGACAATTAACCGAAGCCATTCGTCGTCGTCCCTACGCAGTGATTTTATTTGACGAAATCGAAAAAGCCCACCCCGACGTATTTAATATTTTCCTGCAAATCCTTGATGATGGTAGGGTGACAGATGCCCAAGGTCGCACAGTAGACTTTAAAAATAGTATTATCATCATGACCAGTAACATCGGTTCTCAATATATCCTAGATATATCTGGAGATGATACTCGTTACGATGAAATGCGTAATCGTGTGATGGAAGCAATGCGAAGTAGTTTCCGGCCAGAATTCTTAAACCGTTTGGATGAATTGATTATTTTCCACAGTTTACAAAAATCGGAATTGCGGAATATTGTTCAGTTACAAGTAGATAGGTTAAAACAAAGATTAACTGACCGGAAAATATCTTTGAAATTATCTAGTTCTGCCCTTGACTTTTTAGCCGAAGTCGGGTATGATCCCGTTTTTGGGGCAAGACCATTAAAACGAGCAATTCAAAGAGAATTAGAAACCCAAATAGCCAAAGCCATTTTACGCGGTGATTTTAGCGACGGTGACACCATTTTTGTAGATGTCCAAAATGAGCGTCTTGCCTTTAATCGCTTACCCGCAGAAGTGTTTACAGGTTAGATTTGAGAGTCCCTTCAAGCCAGGGAATAAATTCCCTGTCTAAAAGCTAAAGTCGGTTAAAACCGACTACTTTGGCATAAAATAAATAGGATGATTTTTGATTTTGAGTTAGAGGTTGTTTGAAAAGTATTATATCAAACCCGTAATCTCCAAAAACCTAACCCCCCTACCCCCCTTCCCTGCAAGGGAATGGGAGTTTTAAAGCCTCTCCCCTTGCAGGGGAGAGGTTTGGAGAGGGGTCAGTCTATACATTCAAAACTTTTCAAACATCCTCTTAACCAGAGTGGATTTTAACGCACTTTAGCTAAATTGGTAAAGACTTGACAATAATTTGAGAATTATTAAAAAAGGAAAAATTATGCAATCTCCTCTTTACTTTTTCACTGTCGAAGAATATCTAGAATTAGAACAATCTAGCGATATTCGTCATGAATATTTTGCTGGTGAAGTCTTTGCTATGGCTGGAGGTAGTAAAGAACATAATATAATATCTGGAAATGTTTACTCGCTTTTACGTTCTGGGTTACGGGGTAGTTCCTGTAATGTTTTCATGTCAGACATGAAAGTGAAAATAAATTTAGCCAATGATAATAAAACTATATTTTACTATCCTGATGCGATCGTTAGTTGCGACACTGAAGATCAAGACCGTTATTTTTTGAATTACCCTTGTTTAATTATCGAAGTGCTGTCACCAAGTACAGAAACTATAGATAGACGGGAAAAACTGGTAAATTATCGCAGTTTAGCAAGTTTGAAAGAATATGTTTTAATTTCTCAAAATGAAATCAAGATAGAAGTTTATCGTCAAGATGAAAAAGGAAATTGGACTATACAAATTTTGATTAATCGTGATGATAAATTACATTTAGATTCCGTTGGTTTGATTCTAGAAATGGCAGAAATATATGAAGATATTATCAATATTTAATTGTTTAATTTAGTTAGAGAAAAAATAGCAGATAGATTAAATAGACCACAATTCAGACAGAAACTTCTAATGAAGAAAATATCCCAACCTGTAGTACAAGCGTAGGGGTTTAGCAGTGCTAATAGGTGTCAACTTAAGTTAAAAATGGCTTATCTGTTTGCTTCCACACCCGCCCAGAAATGAATTTCCGGGCTAATAGCCAAAGTAAACTAAAGTTTACTCAAAAATTTTTGGGTTATTTAGTCATCTTTAGATGACTTTTGCTATTAGACTGGGAATTCATTCCCAGTCGGGATATGGGTTTTACGTTAAGTTGACACCATTAAGCAGTACTAAACCCCTACCCGCTAAACGACAGTCAAATTTACTTTGACAATAATATCATTGTAATCCTTATCTCCCCCACCTGCTAAATCTTCAAAACCAAAGACGTTATTTCCTAACAAACGAATGTGATCTACCTTATCACTATTAGCTCCTAAATAGGCAAAGTAAGCTTGGTCAACTTGTCCATTCAGAACTTGATCTACTGTCCGACCATTAGTAAGAATAAACGGTGCAAAAATACTTCCTCCTGTCAATATTTTATCTGTGAAAGAGGCAGTTACTTGGTTATCAACTCTGAGGTCAATTCCCGCTACACGACTCTTTATAGCTGCTTGAGCATAACCTGCTTCACCAGGACGGAAATCAACTGTACCATTGCCATCAACATCAATGCCACCATTTTCATCTGCTACTTTATAAAAGCCGACGAAGTTGTTAAAAGCAGCTTCTCTATTAACAGTAAAATCAGCCTTTACATCTTGGGTTATACCTCTTAAATCAAGAACTTCTCCTTGTTGCTTTCCTTGTAGATTTGTACCCAAAGGTAATGAGTCGTCGGTGGATTTAATATTAACTACCAAATCTTTGAAGTCAGTATTATTATTAGATCCATCTTTCCAAGCTAAGGAGAAACCATCAGTACCTAAGTCGGTAATTTTTTGGCGGGAGAGGTCAGAGAAAAGTATGTCTGAAGTGGGGGTAATTCCATTTTGGACGCTATCAATTGTACCGTTTTTCACTAATAAGAATCTCAGGTTATTGCCCGATTCAAATTCTATTAGGCTTGTAAGGTTGTTGATATCAAATCCATTGGGGACATTAGCAATAGTTGAGAAAATCACTTTTGATTTGTTCAAAGCTGCTTGGGTATAACCTGTTTCCCCTGGAGCAATGCCATTTATTTTCCCTTGGGCATCGTCAACTGTAAATACACCCAGTTCATTGACTAGATTAGAATTACGTCCTGCGAGGTTGACTTGAAGTTTTGGTGTGTTACCAGAAATTGTAAAGATGTCATCAGCAATTTTGCCGAGGCTAAGGGTACGTTGTAAAGATCCAGTGATGTCAACGGTTACTGTTGCGGTGTCGAAATTCCCATTACCGTCACCAACAGTATATTCAAAAGTATCAAAATCTGTTGCTTCGGGTGCTAACAAATCAAACTGTCCATTAGGATCATAAGCAAGAGTTCCTGCGTCAGTGAGGCTAACAATAGCTCCTGATGATAAAGTCACCTTATCGCCCAAGGAGATATCGCTATTGTTGATTTTAGTAATCGTTAGAGAGTCATCATTAGGATCACTGTCGTTGCTTAATACGTTAATTTCAACAGAAGTTGACGAGGTGGTGTTAGTGGTGTCTGCAATGGCAATAGGGGCTTGAGCAGATTGTTTGAGCGCATCAATCAAGACAGAAACCACTTGTGAAGCATCCGCCGCCTGAAAGTTTTTGCCACCGGTTGCATTGGCAAGTTTTGTAAAATCGGCCGCTGCTGATGGATCATTCCCAATAAGAACACTGAAAATTTCGACTGGAACGATGATTGGAGAGCCTGTAGCATCGGCAGATAATACAGAGAAACTGGTAACAGAGAGTCCGTCTGTGGGGTTAGTGGTTTGGACATCACTGGCAAGCAAAGACCTTGCAGAAACTGATACATCAAGATTTGCAGCTAGTTGAACGACTTGATCAAAAAGGTCGGTATCTTTAGCTGGTGCATCACCAAATAGGATGATCCGTCTTGCATTTGCTTCTTTTCGCCATTCACCTGCACCGCCAGATAAGGCGCGAATGAGTCCAGCATTAACAACTTCGGGAAAGTCACCACCACCACCAACTGAGATGCTGTTGATGGCTTGGAGGGCTGCGGTTTTGCGATCTTCGATTTTCGGCTGATCTGTGAAGGAAAGAAAGGTATTTGTAGTGGGATCGTTATAACCAACTACGGCGATCCGAGAGTTAAGAAAGCTATCAAAGATGGAGTTGATAATGTCGCCTGCACTGGCTTTAACCGCATCAATATCATCAAACATACTGCCAGTCGTATCAATGACAAAGGCGATATCTTGCCCTGGTCTGAGGTCAACTGAATCTTGCCCTGGTCTGAGGTCAACTGATTTATCGGAAAAGATTGCGGTTTCAATGTTTGTAAGAGTGTCAGAGCCGTCTCTATCGCTCACTTTGTCAGTAATTTTGACAGATTTGTTGGACAGAAACTCGATATCATAATCAGACCTAGCACCTTGATACCTGGATTCGTCTTTTCCATCTCCTCCATCAATAGTATCGTTCCCTGCTCCACCACTAAGGGAATCATTACCATCATTGCCTCTTAGCCAATCTTCACCCTTTCCACCAAGTAGCTTATCATTGTATTGAGCTCCGAAGATATTATCTGATCCCGTTCCACCAAGAATAACTACACCATTATCTTTATATGAAATTAGGGTTGGATAATATTGTAGATAGGCAGGGCTAATCAGTAAATCATTTCCTGGTTGTCCATACATGATGGGTTTATTCCCGTCAAGAAATTTGGTAACACCTCCTGTAAATAAATTCGCTAACAATGTATCCATATCTGGTTTCAGCTTAAAAATATTTAAACTCCCCCAAGATGACATTTTTGCCAGATCATTGTCGAATGCAGTTTTATCATATAAAACCCCAGTGAGAGAACCCGTAAAATTAATATTTACTGTTCGACCAATATTTGACGGATCAACACGCTCTTGAAGATAAGGATTACCTATGGCTGCAATTATCCCTCCTCCTACAAAATCAAAATTTTCTTGATAATCAACTATACGTGGTTCAATTGAAAATTTCTCTATTCGTTTTTTTCCATCTGGTTCAACAATAAATACTGCATCATCGGAAATCTGAAATGATTGAGAGTTCCATATATAAACTCGCTCTGCATAATCATCAACATTATCTTGATAATCAGTATGCCCCATGTCCCATCCAAAGTTCGTTATCCCAAATTTAGCTGCTAACTGTTGCTTAGTATAAGTTCCAGTAGGGATTGTCGGATCGAAAAAACCTGGATCGAAAAATTTTTTTACAAGCTCAAACTGCGCTCCTACTGCAAACCTGCCAACTCTTTTCATAAAATCATTTTTGTCTACTTCAACTGAAGTTGGCACAGGTAGTGTTGCAGGACGAATCAGTTTATCATCAACAAGATTACTAGGAGTTGATTTAGTTCCATACAAATACAAATTGGTAATTTCTGCTGGTGTTAAATTTGCCATGATGACCCTCCATTATTAATTTTACATTTTACGTTTTACCATCGGATTGCACCACAATTTTGTGGTGCATTTTCAAACTTAATTATTTTTGATTTTTGACTACCTTTATCATCCAGATAACGGACTTCAAAATTAAGAACTATGGCATCACCAGAATTATATCCAGTGATGCGATCTAAAAAATTAGCCGGTGGAAGGTCATATCCTCCCCCAGGATTTACTTGGCAGCAATTCGGATTTTTTTGGATAAATTCCTCAAAATTATCGTACCTAATTTGCCTATAATACTGAGTTCCTTTATCTACGGTTTCTATTGGGATACGTTCCCTATTGTTTTGATAATTGAATGCCATCTGAATTTTTTCTTTGTCACTTAGATAGCGCATTTGCTTAAAGCAAAATTTTGAATAATTTAGACCAAAATACAAAGTAGTAACGGATACTATTGTACTACAGACAGTTGTTAGCCAAAATCTAAGAGTCATACTTGTTGCTAATTTTTTAGCATAAGAAGAGGTAGAGCCAAATAATATTGAGATTGAGATTGAGATAGATAGTAATACATTGATTTGTGGTGAAAATACCACAAAAATAGGGTTGTTTGTCAATTTTTGATACAAAAATACAAAAAATGGTAGCTAGAATAACTAGACTACAATCCAGTGTATTCAATAACACAAAACCCAAGTGATTTTAAAAGTTTATCAAACCCATGTCATCTATCTAAAGACGTAGATTAAAAGATTTTTAGTAAAATTAAGCACGATTTATAGAAAGCAGCGCACTAAAAAAGGGAGTTGTGGAAATAACCCCCTGACTTAATGCTTTGTGACTGGACAAATTAAAACGTTTACTGGCAGATATGCAAACAAAGATTTCTTAGGAGGCTACTGTATGCTACGGAAACACATACTCACAGAGAATTAACAGTTTCAAACCCACATAGAGTGCGGGGGTTAATTAACCCAGTCCCCAACTTAAAATGAAGAACCAGGTTCTTCCAAAAATTCCTCTTCTTCTGGAGTAGAGATCCGTCCTAAAATGGCGTTACGATGGGGAAAACGACCAAATCGGGCAATTATTTCCTTGTGTCGAAAAGCTGATTCAATCGCTTTTGCACTGTAGGGATCATGACTAAGTTGTTGAAATAGCTTAATGCACTTGCGTTGATCAATCGGGTCTTCACTGTGTTCAAAGGGTAAATATATGAACCAGCGTTGCACAGCCAATAATTTTCTATCATAGCCTTTGTTTGTGGCGTGTTGCGCTAATGACAGTGCTTCCCAGTCCGTTGCAAAGGCTTGTGGGGTATCACGAAACATATTTCGGGGAAATTGATCTAGTAACAGAATTAAAGCTAGACAGGTTTCTGGTGAATTCATCCAATCATGCAAATATCCGGCTACCGCTTGTTGGTAATCTTCCAGAAAAAGGTCGCGGACTTTAGCATCGAAATTCGGTTGTTTTTCAAACCAAAATGGTTGAATTTTCCCGTAGTTTGGGTCATTAGGATGACCAAACCAAAAATCCAAAATAGTTGTTACCTGTGACATTGCTATTATTGATGATTACAAAGCACCTGTCGCATTTTACATAGATTTGCTGGTAACTCCAAATTCATTGCCTGTTCAATAAAAATTGAGGGAATGGGAATATTGGGAGTGGCTTGTACCGTATAAGCTAAGAGAGTACCATTACCCATATCTTTAAGTTCTAACTTGGCGTGAAAATCTGTAAATGAGCCTTTTTCCATCTGAAAGTGGATTTGCTGTCCTAATACTTCCACCACAGTCAGATAAATTTCTACTTGGGCTGTAAAAAATAAAAAAGCTTTTTGTGCCGCTTGATACAGCCGTTTAACATCACCTCTGGATATAACTTCGCTTTTGGTAACATCGGGAAAATATTGTACCCAACGGGGGTAATCTGTAATTTGTTGCCAGACATGGGATCTAACTAGTGGTACATACATACAAGCGGTAACAGCACCGCCCCAGTTAGTATGAGAGCGAATTTCTGTGAAGACTTCTCCCTGAATGAGTAATCTTTGCTGATCTTGATTCCAAAGGGTATCTAATAGAGGTAGCTTGGCGTAAGCGACATTTTTAAGATTTGAGGTTGACATATATAATGCAGATATAGTGATTTTGGTAACTTTTTAAGTGATTAACCTTGATGATTTCATTGAGTTTAACTCACTTAATTCTAATTACAGTTCAATTTATGGAGTTTTCGCAGATAATTAGTCTCAAGTTCATTTTCAATAATAGTACCTTAGCCATTTCTTGTAGCGTCTTGATTGTCAAGCGATAGCGCAACCCAACGCATTTGTTGGGTTATGGCTCCACCACACTATGGCTAACGCCTCCCTTGAGGGATACATGAACGTGCCTCAATCCAACCTACGAATCAAGGCTTTTTTCAATTTGGCGAAGGTATTGCAATAATGAAATTATGATTGCTACATCCAGTATAAATTAGGTTTGAGAAAAAATATAATGACTCAATCATCTTTAAATGGAAAATTAATCCAGGGTTTTGGGATTCTTTTGGGTATGAGTGTATCCTTGTTTGTACTCAGAGGCTTGGGTATTCTTACTTTCTTTCCTGGGGGTGTAATTGTTTTACTGTTCTTTGGAGCGATATCTTTGGCAATTTTCAGTTACTTTCAACGAAGATGGTGGCGTTTTTAACTATCGAGGACTTACGCACTAGACAAATTAGATATCATTTCCGGCATATTACTAGGTGCTTCAAATGGCAAAACTTTGTTAATTGTGGGCAAATTATCGGGTATGATGCACCCGACAAGAGATAAAATCCACAATACATCTTTTGTCAAATTTGTCAATACGTAAGTCCTATGATCATCAAATCCCCGCTTTTTCAAGCGAGGAGTCAGTATTAATTACCGACACTGACGATATTTCACGTGGTAAACTAAACCGCGATGGGCGAGATCAAAAGAGTCAACAGTGGCCATCCCTTGACCACTAGCGATCATCGCAGCATTCACCCGCATATTTACACTATCACCACAGGCTGACCAGACATCACCTACAGTCACTAATTTATCTCGAACGTTGTACTCAGTTTCCCCTCTAAAGGTTCTAGAAAAGACGGGGCCACGCTGACCAGCAAAAAAGTATTCTGCTCTTAGTTTCCCCGTTGTACCGGGAGCAACATAGCCCCGATAATCAGCATCGTAGAGGGAAATTTGAAACCCTTGGGGTACTTGAATCGGAATGCTCAAATTACAGCTTTTGCGTGCTTCTGATGATTTATTTCCCAGAGCGATAAATTGATCAAATAGAATACTTAGCTCTTGACCATCGGGACTAACGTTGACACTAGCAGATCCTTCAGGGCAACCATTACCACCATATCCTGCACCTACGATTTTAACTTTGCTGTCAGCAAAGGCAGGCCCGACAGAAGCTATCATCAGTGCAGCGGCAGCTAGAGAAGCTTGTACAAACTTGATAGATTTATTCTGGAAATTTTGATGATTCATAACTTATGTGTTTTGAGTATTTTCAGTAGTCTTATTACAAATGTCAACGGTCGAAGGAAAGTTGTTGTTAAGTAATTGGACAAAATAATTACACAAAAATTTGCTCTGAAATCCTTTAGTAATTAAGGATTGGCAGATAATTAATATGTAATTAATTTTGTCTGATTACTTATCACAACCTTATGAACATCAAGGCTGACGTTAGGGTGAATTTGTTCCCTTAAAACCAAATTAGCAAACAAACTTAACTTTTTCTATCATTCTCATTCAGCAACCCCAACTGTCACAGATTAATGTTTTTGAATTAATTATTAAGGTGTATAAAAATGACGAAATATATATGTAAGGTTTGTGGTTATATCTATGACCCAGAAGCAGGTGATGAAGATAGTGGTATAGCACCAGGAACAGCTTTTAAAGATATTCCAGATCATTGGGATTGTCCAGTTTGTAGTGCCCAAAAAGATGACTTTGAGTTATACGAAGAGTAATATGGATGGATATTACAGAAACTTTTGATTTTGAAGTTGTTACCCTTGCAAATTGTAGTTATTGGTGGTGGGGCGGCGGGATTCTTTGGTGCGATCGCTTGTGCTGAAGCTAATCCTCAAGCCCAGGTTACTTTAATCGAAGCTAGTCGTCAACCTTTGGCGAAAGTTCTCATTTCCGGTGGAGGACGTTGTAACGTTACTCATGCTTGTTTTGAACCCAAAATTTTAGTTCAGAATTATCCTAGAGGTGGTAAAGCCCTGCTGGGTGCATTTACCCGGTTTCAACCTCTAGACACCATAGCTTGGTTTACGGAACATGGGGTGAATATAAAAACGGAAGCTGACGGCCGGATGTTCCCAATTACAGATCGGGCAGAAACCATTGCTGAATGTTTAATTAAGGCGACTTTTGATGCCAAAATAGAACTTTGTATTGGCACACCTGTTACCGCTGTCACTCGTAAAAATGCCGGGTTTGAAATTCTGCTCAAATCGGGAGAAACGAAAGAATGCGATTGCTTACTTTTGGCTACAGGTAGCAGTTTAGCAGGTTATAAAATCGCTAGAGAATTAGGTCATGACATCCAACCCCCTGTACCTTCTTTGTTCACCTTTAATATTGCAGATCCTCAACTGCGGGAATTAGCAGGAATTAGTGTTAATTCTGTAAATCTGCGCTTACCTGGGACTGGAAAAACCCCATTCCAACAAACAGGCCCCTTGTTAATTACCCATTGGGGTGTGAGTGGTCCAGCAGTATTGAAACTTTCGGCTTGGGGGGCGAGAATTCTCAATGAAAACCGCTATCAACATAAATTATTGATTAATTGGTTGCCAGATTTATCCCAAGAGGAAGTGAGACAAAAACTTTTAACAGTCAAAGCTGAATGGGGACAAAAAGCGATCGCCCTCCATCGTGGTGTAGACTTACCTCATCGGCTTTGGCAATATATTATCAATCGTACCCATATTCCCACAGAAGAACGTTGGGCAACCATCTCCAACAAAACCCTAAATCAACTAGTCCTAGAAATCTCCCAAGGAGAACACCTAATTACAGGTAAAGGCGCATTTAAAGAAGAATTTGTCACCTGTGGAGGAGTCAACCTCAAAGAAGTCAACTTCAAAACAATGGAAAGTAAAATAGTCCCCGGCTTGCATTTTGCCGGTGAGATATTAGATATTGATGGTGTTACAGGTGGCTTTAACTTCCAAAGTGCTTGGACAACAGCCTACTTAGCCGGTCAATCCATGACAAAATCAACAGAAGATAACTAATTTCTTCCTTTGCGCCTTTGCTCCTTTGCGTCTGGGCGCGAAACAAAAATCTATAAATCGTGTTAGCAAATCAATATGAAATTTAGTGAAATTCTCAATCAACTGGGTGATTATATTACCCAAAGTAGCCTTGACACTGATTTAGAAATTACTGGAGTTGCAGCCATAGACGAAGCGACATCTGGAACTCTCAGCTATATAGAAGGCTCTAAATTTGCTTCATTGCTCAATTCTACCAGTGCGAGCGCTGTAATTTTACCCCCAGATGAAAAATTGCAGAATCAAGTCACAGAAAAGGGGATTGCTTGGTTAACAACGAAAGAACCAAGACTGGTGTTTGCAAAAGCGATCGCTCTTTTTTATCAACCCTACCGTCCTAGTCCCGAAATTCACCCCAGCGCGGTCATTCACCCCACCGCCAAAATTGGTGATGATGTTTATATTGGCGCTCATGTTGTCATTTCTGAAGCTGTGGAAATTGGCAATTATGCCATTATTCATCCCAATGTTGTCATTTATCCAGAAGTCAAAATAGGCGATCGCACTACCTTACACGCTAATTGTACCATCCACGAACGCAGCCAAATCGGTGCAGATTGCGTTATTCATAGCGGTGCTGTCATTGGTGCAGAGGGATTTGGCTTTGTGCCTACCCGCACCGGTTGGTTTAAAATGGAACAATCAGGCTATACAGTTTTAGAAGATAGGGTAGAAGTAGGTTGTCATACAGCCATAGACCGTCCCGCTGTGGGGGAAACCAGGGTGGGCAAAGATACTAAAATTGATAATTTAGTCCAGATAGGACATGGTAGTCAAATTGGGGCTGGTTGTGCCATAGCAGGTCAAGCAGGCATGGCCGGAGGGGTAAGACTAGGAAATCGGGTAATTTTAGCTGGACAGGTGGGAATTGCCAATCAAGCTAAAATCGGGGATGGGGCGATCGCTTCGGCTCAAGCCGGTGTTCACGGCGATATTCCACCGGGAGAGATTGTTTCCGGTAGTCCAGCCGTACCTCATAAACTATACCTCAAGGCGGCAGTAATTTATAATCGCTTGCCAGAAATATATCAATTCTTTAAACAATTAAAACGCAAATCAGGTGATGAATAATTGTCATTAAAGAATGAGATTCCGTTTCTACCCCCACGCAGTTGCTACTCTGATCACTAACCTGTTAAGGTGCTTGTGTCGCAATTGCTAATTTTGCTCCTCTTACCTGCCGCACCCGATCCATCACTATCACCACTTGACCATGAGTAGCACTTTGATCAGCATTAATAATCACTACCACTTCCGTATTTTTGCCCATTAATTCCTGTACCTTTACTGGTAAAGTTTCCAGAGTTACTGGCTGGCGATTTAAACTCACATTCCCTGCTGAATCTACAGTAACGGTAATTGGTGCGGCTGATGATTGGGCTTTGGCTGTTGCTGCTTTAGGTAAATTAACTGGCAACTCTTCAGAACGATGTAAAAATAAAGTGGACATAATGAAAAATGTCAAAATCGCAAAAATGACATCAATCATCGGCACAATATTAATCTGGGCTGGTAAATCTGGTTCATCTGGTAGACGCATTATGATTTATCCCCTCTTTCATACTGGTGACGATAAACTAATTCTAATTGCCCACCATATTCTTGAATCCAGGCAATTTGTCGTAAATACATTCCCCGAAAGCTATTCGCAAAAAACAAGGTAATAATAGCTACAACTAATCCCGATGCTGTGGATACTAAGGCTTCACTAATCCCAGAAGTGACACCAGCGGTTTTTGTCCCACCGACATCACCAATATTTAATGATGCAAAAGAGCCAATCAAACCCAAAACTGTCCCTAATAATCCCAGCAAGGGGGCTAAACCAATAATTGTATCAAAGATATTTTGAAACCTTTTTAATAACGGGATTTCTGCCTGGGCCTCACTTTCTAAAGCCAAGCGGAATTCCTCTGGGTTGGGTTCTTCCAATTCTAAAGCCGCTAGAAAAATTCGCGCAATCGGTAAATCAGCATTTTTGTGTAGTATATCTAGAGAGGTAACTACATTACCTTGACGATAAAAACTTAACACCTGCTTGACTACGCGATTCTGACGGCCACTAATTCCTATCCAAAACGTAATCCGTTCCAGAATAAGAGTGATTCCTAAAACGGAAAAAAATAGCAGTGGCCACATAACTACGCCACCGGCTTTGAATAAGTTACTAATTTCCATTGACTCTTTTACTAATTCTTGATACAGCTAGATTAACAGATTTTCAAGAAGAGCAAGTCTAGGCGATTGCTATGGCAGAGTGTATTTGTGGTATGATTTTTTCAACTGAATATTGGTACTGATGTTCTCAATGTTCAAAAAAATAAAAAAATTTCTTTTTTTGGGGTCAAAACCTATTGACTTTATTTTCTCGGCGTGATATTTTGATAATGGGAATGTGTGCCTAAATAAAAATTTTGCTTATGTCCAATTATAATGATATAACTATATTACCACATTTAGCCCGCCCCGCACCCTCAAAATAAAAAATTTTTTCAAAAAAACTTATTTAAAAATAGCAAATCAATAATTTAAACTTATGAATTAGCACAAGAAACTCAAATCATCTTCCTGCCCTGAATCACCTGTAAACTTCCACCAGCATATAAACTAGGTTCTCCCACCAAAAGGATTGCGGGAAGGCTGGGAGCCGCGTCTCTTTAGGGCGCGGGGGAAAGCCTACCCGTGCGGTTTTAACCGCTTCCAATATTCTCAACCATGATGCGGGTCATTAATATATCTTTCTATTGTGTCGGCGGCAACATTCCCCGCAGTTGAAAAGAAATAGCTACTAGTCCAAAGTGACGGTAGCTTTTTTAATTCTGGAAACTCTTTTCTTAGATAATTAGATGAGCGTCCTTTAAATGCTTTAACTACCTGAAATATTGCATCGGTTGGATGAATCTCTACAAATAAATGAATATGATCTGGCGCAACTTCTAACGCACGAATATTCCAGTCTTTTTCAATAGCTAATGCCGAAAATATCTCAAAAATCCTATCTCTGATTTTCCCAACAAGTACCTTCTTTCGGCGTTTAGGTATCCAGACTAGATGAATCACGCTCAACCCGACAGCGTGATTATAATGCCGATATTCATAAGAACTTTTTTTCATAGATTTTAGCTATTGACTTCCTTTTAATTGTAGATTAACATGGTTATATCGTCAATCACATCAACAAAATAAACCTGTGCAAATACGCTGGAGATTCAAGCTAAAACCGAATATTGGGCAACAAGCCTTAATGTCTGAGTGGCTTGTTACTTTGCGGAAACACAGAAATTATTGCCTGGCAGAACGTCAGCGCGGTTTTGAAACTAATAACCAGAAATCAGATGAGTCCGTGATGTACTATTATGGTGCATTTTCAGACTTAGATAGTCGAATTGAATATGGTTCTTACTGTCCTTTGACTTGCCCCGTCGTTAAGCATGGTGTAATGTCCTCTGGGTTAACAAAGAACAGTAAAAAGCATGGTTTGATTTGGGGTAATGCGAATGATATTCAAAGTAAAAGAACAACTGAATTGCGTTCTGAGTCTGAATGGTATAGCCGAATTAATTCAGATGTTTTACAAGGTAATTTAGGTAAATTAGATATTGCTTATACCGGATTTTTTCAACACAAAAGGGGTTTCCCTGCGTTCCGTAAAGCAGCTAACTTTAAAACTTTTCAATTCAAGCCAGGACAAGTAAAATTAACTGTTAATCGTGAATCTAATCAGCCAAGATGCTATTCCCATGCCTACTTTCCTGGACTGGGGACTATGCGCTATTTTGATAGTCGGACTATTCCAGTAGATGCTGATATTAGAACGGTGACAGTGATTAAAGAAGCTGACGGATGGTACATGAGTATATTACTCAATTTACCTGAATCTCTACCTGAAGTCACAGAAATTGAAACCGTCAAATCAGCAGTAGGTCTTGATGTAGGAATTAATAAATTAATTTCTTTGTCGGATGGTTCGTTTATTGAAAACCCTAAATTTGCAACTAATAAAAAAGTTCGCCGTCAATTAAGAATTAGACAACGCCGAGTTAACCGCAAAGTTAAAGGTTCTAACAATCGCAAAAAAGCCGGGAAAATAGTTGCCAAGCTACATAAAAAAATTGCAGATAAACGGAATGATCATCAATGGAAAGCAGCCGATAAAGTTGTTAACACCGCTGAGGCAATTGTCCAAGAGGATATAAATGTTTTGGCTATGAAGTCCTGCTGCAAACCCAAAAAGCAGCAAGGACGATTTATGGCTAATGGTCAATCTGCAAAACGTGGATTAAATCGCTCTATTTCTGATGCAAGTTGGGGCGAATTATTTTCTAAGATTGCTTGGCTGGCATTGAAGTCTGGTAAGCCAGTATTATCCGTTAATCCTAAATTTACTTCTCAAGAATGTTCGGCTTGTCATCATATTAGTAAAGCCAATAGAGATGGCGAAAAGTTCATTTGTGAAAATTGTGGTCATATTGACCATGCTGATACTCAGGCTTCTCGGACAATTTTACGAAGAGCTAATTTAAATTTTGTCAGCAAAGACATTAAAAACCTACCGGGGGACTCTCGGAAAGTTACGCTTGTCAGAGATGATTCTGCCAGTAATGGCAAACAGGATCAGGGCAAGAACCGTACATCTAAGGTAATACCTGAAAAGCGGATATTATTCGAGCAGTTGTCTTTACAATTATTCGATTAAGAATCCCCGCATCTTTAGACCGGGGAGTGTCAAATCAAATAAATTATCTGCAAAAGGCATATCCTCAGCAAACGCTTCTATATACCTAGCATTTGGGACATTTTTCTGCGCTCGCTGGATAGATAATGGGGAAGCATCCAAGCCAGTGACATTTTCCGAAAAATTCACTAAAAATCTGGTTACTTGACCACTACCACAGCATAAATCTAAAATCTGAGTATCCGATTGCAGTTTTAAATTTTGTAAAGCCAGTTGACGAAACCGGGGTTCACCACCCACAGTCACAGCCGCTAACCGGGAGATGCCATCATATAGCCATTGGTATCTGTAACTTAAATCTCTAAAAATTGTGGCCATTGTTTTTTTTCCTGCCGATAAAGCTTTATATTTAATAAAGATATATTGTTAACATTAGTGAAAAATCTGTAAGGATTGGGGGAAAGTAACTGCTATGGGTCGTATAGGGGTATTATTACTTAATCTCGGTGGTCCCGACAAACCAGAAGATGTCGGACCGTTTTTGTATAATCTGTTTTCTGATCCAGAAATTATCCGCTTACCGTTTCGCTGGATGCAAAAACCTCTAGCTTGGTTTATTGCTACGCGTAGAGAAAAAACATCTCAAATAAATTATCAGCAAATCGGCGGCGGTTCTCCATTGCGACGGATTACAGAAGAGCAAGGAGCAGCCATTAAAGCTCAGTTAGGTGAATTAGGACAAGAAGTTAATATCTACGTGGGAATGCGTTATTGGCATCCTTACACAGAAGAAGCGATCGCCCAAATTACTCAAGATAACCTTGATAAATTGGTAATTCTCCCGCTTTACCCCCAATTTTCCATCAGCACCAGCGGTTCTAGTTTCCGGTTATTAGAACAACTATGGAAGGAAAACCCCAAACTCCAAAGTCTTGAGTATACCGTTATTGACTCTTGGTACAAAGAACCAGGTTATCTGCAAGCAATGGCAGAACTTATAGTTGGCGAACTGGAGAAATTTCCCCGTCCTCAGGACGTGCATATCTTCTTTAGCGCCCATGGTGTACCTAAAAGCTATGTAGAGGAAGCCGGCGACCCCTACCAGCAAGAAATTGAGGAATGCACCGACTTAATTATGCAAACCCTCAACCGTCCCAATCCCCACACCCTAGCTTATCAAAGTCGTGTTGGTCCTGTTGAATGGCTAAAACCTTATACAGAAGATGCACTGAACGAACTCGGTGTAAAAGGTGTGAAAGATTTAATAGTTGTCCCCATTAGTTTTGTTTCCGAACACATCGAAACCCTACAAGAAATTGACATTGAATATCGAGAAATAGCGGAAGAAGCAGGAATACACAACTTCGGACGTGTCCCTGCGCCCAACACCAATCCGGTATTTATTAAAGCCCTATCCGACTTGATCATTGATGCTCTCAAACAACCTGACCTGAAACTCTCTCAAGTCACCCAAATGAAAAAAAGGGTAAAAATGTATCCCCAAGAACGTTGGGCATGGGGAATAACCACCAGTGCCGAAGTCTGGAATGGTCGGATAGCCATGCTAGGATTTATCGGGCTAATTATTGAGTTAGTTACTGGTAAAGGATTACTGCACGTGGTCGGGCTTTTACATTAATCTTCATAATTGGTAATTGTCAATTATCAATTTTTACCTTTAGACCAGTCATACCAGTATTTTCCACTAAGAACAGCCAGCCAGAGGAGGATTAAAGCAATTAATCCTCCTTGAAGAGGAGCATCCACAGCAAAAAATATAAGTGTAACACACAGGACATCTTGCGTAAACACTGCCCATATTGGCAATCCACGCAAGCGATAAAACCAACCTAATAAAACTAGCTGCAATACCAAAGCTAATAAACCACCAATCAAAGCAACTAACCAACTTGGCGTGGTTATCGCTGAAGCAACAGACAAGCCCATTAAAGCTCCTACCAAGGGAGACAAAAATAAATGAACTTGCTGGACTATTCTCTGGCCAATGAGTTTTTTGGAAGCGAATAGTTCAAATAAAGACCAACTGGTGAGTAGTCCGATTAAAACATGGGGAGAAATGCGTGATAGGACTGGCATCTGCGACCAGAGTTCCTCCCCTTGGAGGATACCAATAATTAGTAAAGGTACACCTATTCTCATCCCAGCAGCAGCACCAGCAGATAATATAGCGAGAATTTCAATCATGGGTATATCCCCGACTTTACCAAATTAGCAAAGGTGCTTTATATTTTGAGTATAGTAATCAGCCATATATTTATTCTTCACTTTGCGACACGGAAGAAGTCAGTGGTCAGAGGGAATTGACAATTGATACCAATTACCAATTGACAATTACCAATCCTAGTTCTAAATACCCAGTCGTTGATAAACTTGTTCTAAATGCTTGAGATGATGTTGTGGATCAAAACAGGCTTCTATCTCTGCGGGTGACAAGTTTTGAGTGACGCGAGGATCTTTGCTGATTAAATCACGGAAGTTGCCTTCTGGTTTATTCCAAGCAGTGTGGGCGCTTTCTTGGACTATAGAGTATGCTTCTTCGCGGTTAAGTCCTTTGTCTATTAAGGTTAGTAATACCCTTTGACTAAAGACTACTCCCCCATAACAGTTGAGATTTCGGGCCATGTTATCAGGATAAACCAACAAGTTATTTACCAAGTTGGTGATTTCATGCAGCATGAAATGAGTCAGAATGCAAGCATCTGGTAAAATTACTCGTTCTACAGAACTGTGGGAAATATCCCGTTCGTGCCACAAAGCGACGTTTTCTAATACTGCCCCTGCATGACTTCTCACCAGTCGCGCCATCCCTGTTAACCGTTCGGAACGGATAGGATTACGCTTGTGAGGCATAGCACTAGAGCCTTTTTGCCCTTTAGCGAAAAATTCTTCAACTTCTAAAACGTCTGTTTTTTGCAAGTTGCGAATTTCTACAGCAAAGCGTTCTATGGATGCAGCGAGTAATGCTAACTGTTGCACAAAGTCTGCATGAATATCGCGGGAAATTACCTGAGTGGAAGCAGTATCGGGTTTCAGTCCGAGTTTTGCACAGGCGATCGCTTCTACACGTGGTTCAATGTTGGCGTAAGTTCCTACCGCACCGGATATTTTGCCAACAGCGATGGTTTTCTTGAGAATTTGTAGCCGTTCTTGGTGTCGTAATACTTCCGCTAACCAACCAGCTAACTTAAAGCCAAAGGTAATCGGTTCAGCGTGAATACCATGCGATCGCCCAATCATTAACGTATGCCGATGTGTTGTGGCTTTCTTACGAATGGCATCAATTACATCTTCTAGGCGTTTTAACAACAAATCCAGACTAGCAACTAATTGTAGTGATAAAGCAGTATCCAAGACATCAGAACTAGTTAAACCTAAGTGAATATAGCGTCCTGCATCACCTACATATTCATTAACATTTGTCAAAAAAGCAATGACATCATGATGGACTTCCGCCTCAATTTCTAGCACCCGCTGCGGGTCAAAATTCGCCTTAGCCTTAATTTCTTCTACTGCTGCTGCTGGAATATAACCCAGTTCTGCCTGTGCTTCGCAAACCGCGATCTCTACATCTAGCCAGGTTTTCAGCTTATAGGTTTCACTCCACAAATTGCCCATTTCGGGCAGGGTATAACGCTCAATCACATTCACAGCATCTAATACAACTGTCATATTTTACATTGAAAATTACCCACTCTTAATGCTTATCCCCACCAGATAACCGTCATATTGCAATTGAAAATTACCCCAATTCCCAATTAAAGCTACCAACTATCTTTGACACTCTCAGCGGTTTTAGCGCTCAAAACAACTGCCAATCAAGGTGTCGAAATTGCGCTTACTTTTATTGTTTTCAGTGTTTTCAGAATCCATCACTAAGCCAAGACTCGGTACGCTCCACACCCTGCCATTACTCGCTCTTTCTTGTCAATACTGCCGTTAGGACTTGAACCTAACAGTTGTTTCATAGGAGCCAGGATTTCTCCGTACTAGGATGCTTCAACACATAGATGTTTTTTATTCTTACTCACAATATAAATTTGACTTTTTATCGGCTAAATTGATTAAACTGAGAAAATTAAACCTAAAACAAGTAACATTTGCCGGAGTCTTCGCAATAATGCCAGAGACACCATAATCAAAAAAGTAGCTGCGATATTTAAGTTTGACTTAAGTGGAGTAGGTAGAGGCGCTTTAAGTGCGCCTAAGAAAGTTCTTTTGTGGACTCTTCAGAAATCCCCGCGTCTTCAGTCCGGGGAAGCTTAAGAACCAATATTAACTTCAGGTTAAGGACAAAAAAATGCTGGCTATGCATAGTATTCAGAATGCGGATCAGCTAAATCTCAAATTAGAATCAACTTTACAGGAATTACCAGTTTGGACAATTCAAATTGAAACAGATCATCCAGGTAATGAATTAGCAATGCTTTTTGAAGAAGATCCTTTGCTGCCAGGGATTATCTTGACTAAAGAGAAAAAATATGTAGGCATGATTTCTCGACGGCTATTTTTTGAACAAATGAGTCGTCCCTATGGTTTAGGACTATTTGCCGGTCGCCCTGTCGAATATCTTTATAATTTTTTACAACCTAAAACATTTATCTATCCAGAGGATACCCCAATTGTCGAAGCAACTCAAATAGCTTTAGGGCGATCGCACAAACAGGTATATGAACCACTGGTGATTACAGATCAATCTTATCAATATGGATTGCTAGATTTTCATCAGTTACTTTTAGCCAATTCCCAAATTCATGTTTTAACATTAAATCGCCTGCAAAAAGAAACAGAAAAAGCCAGAATAGCTAAGGCTGACTTTCGTGATCTTCAGCATAACTATAGCCGATTATTACAAAACGACAAAATGATTGCCTTGGGACAATTAGTAGCTGGGATTGCCCATGAAATCAATAATCCCATGAATTTTATTTATGGCAACCTCAATTATGCTGTCGAATATGTTCAAGATATACTCTACATCCTGGAAAATTATAAACAAGAATTATCCTATGCTGACGCAATATCTGAAGCTAAAGCGAAGGGAATTGAAATAGAATTTATTCTGGAAGACTTACCAAAATTACTATCTTCCATGAAAGTTGGTGCTACAAGAGTAAATGAAATTGTCTTATCTTTACGTAATTTTTCCCGATTAGATCAAGCAGAAATTAAATTTGTTGATATCCATGAAGGTATAGAGAATACATTAATAATTCTCAAACATAGTTTAAAAGCTAGACCTGAGCGGGTAGAAATTGAATTAATTAAAGAATATGACAAATTACCATTAATAAAGTGCTATGCAGGGCAACTGAATCAGGTATTTATGAATATTCTTGCCAATGCTATTGATGCTCTTTCTGAAAGTGATAATTTAATCCTAAAAACCCGTAAAAATTTGCAAATTCGGATTCGCACAGAAATAACTAATGATCATTATGTTGTTGTTCGCATTGCCGATAATGGTTCAGGCATTTCAGAAGAAGTCCAAAAACGATTATTTGACCCATTTTTTACTACCAAAGCTGTAGGCAAAGGAACAGGATTAGGATTATCAATTAGCTACCAAATTGTAGTTGAAAAACATGGTGGTGAACTTTATTGTATATCTACTCCCGGAGAAGGTTCTGAGTTTATTATCAAAATCCCAGTTGTCTCGAATCACTCAGACAAAATACAGCAAACTTCAAAGTTTATGGATGAATTTGACTCAAAATAAACCGCAACCGATCATAATCATCTTTGAGTAACATACTCAGATGTCTTCCAGCTTTAATCAACCATTCTCGGTCAGTTTTTCGTAACTGATATATTCCCCGAATAGCGGCTGCGGCCAAAGAATCTACAGGCGCACCACTAATAAAAAGTAATGTTCGTAAAAAATCTAGTTCTTCTGTAAACTGAATAATTTCTTTTGCTTGACAATGATTAACAGCTTGGTGAATTTGTGGCGGACGAGGTGGCAAATATTGATACATTTTGCTGTTATTACTATTTAGAGATTTTTCTTTAAATCCCACAATCGCTGCTCGAAATTCAGTTTTGAGCATGGAAAATATTTGGGGTTGTTCCTCACGCAAAGCTTCTAAAGATAATCCTAGTGCAACTGCCCGATGTACAGAATCAATAGGCATCGTTGTGGCATGATAAACTACGGCATAAACTTGATTACCTGATTCTTCATCTACAGCACAAACCCAACTTCCAAAAGGTGGCATTGGTGGAAAACTCAAGTCTTCTGGTTCTAAACATTGAGCCAAAAATTCTGTAGTTGTGGTTTCAATTATCTCTGCAAAGTGATGGGAATGGCGATTGTCAATAGCAAACTGTGGTAAAGGTAGACGCATAAGCAATTAAAAATTATCAATTAAAAATTAAAAATGAATAAACATATTTTCTGAAGGTGCGATTAGTCAATAGTCTTAGTGAAAAACTAATAACCACTGACTAATAACTAAATTACTATTTCCCTTTTTTCTGGATTGTAGTTTCCACGGGTTCTAATTCTGTAAGACGGAAAGTAATTATTTTATCCCAATTACCACCTTCAAACAGTACAGCTACTTTACCATCACTAACTCGTTGGACAAGTCCTTCTGACCGATAATATGTATCAGCAGGATTTTTGACGCGAACAGTTGCTCCAGGTAGGATCATCATATTTACCCTTATTGGTTTCTTATTTCTAGCTTAATTGGTAATTGGTAATTGGTGATTGGTAATTCTATTCTTTCTCCCGCTTCTTGAACTCCTGACTCCTCTTTAATAATACTTTTGGCGTTGACGATAATTAGCTACAGATTCTACTATACCGATGGCAATAAAGTTAGTCAGCATCGCCGAACGTCCATAACTCATCCAAGGTAAGGGAATTCCCGCCACAGGTGCTAAACCAACTGTCATACCAACATTCACAATTAGTTGAAACACAATCATAGACAAAACACCAATAGCCAAAAGTGAACCAAAGTTATCTTTGGCGGTTTGAGCTACATGAAGTAAACGGAAGCAAATTAAGCAAAAGACCGATAGTAAAACTAAACAACCCACAAGACCAAATTCTTCAGCAACAGCCGAGAAAATAAAATCTGTGTGCTGTTCCGGAACAAAATTCAGTTGAGTCATGGGACCTTTAAACAAACCCCAGCCCCAAACTTCACCAGCGCCAATAGCAATGCGAGATTGAATCAGGTGATAACCAGCGCCAAGAGGATCATGCTCAGGGTTGATAAATACACTAAGCCGATTTTTTTGATACTCTTTTAATACATGATTCCAGGCAAAAAGGCCTAATTCGCCACCGAGCATATTTAGACAGAATGAAGCAATAGCAGCAATACCAAACCGCTTCCAAGGCAGACTAAACCAACCAACTACCCCCATAGATACTGCCCATACTAAACCTAATATGCTTAATGATATGTCTTTAGATAACATTATGGGCGTTGATAATGGCCAAGATATACTAAATAATATTGCTGCCATTACCGGGGAAACCATGAGTATTAACCAGCCGGGGTTGGCATTTGCCCAGTACAACATTCCTAAAAATATTGCCCCGAATACCAGCGATGTTGCCAAGTCTGGTTGTAAAAATACCAATGCCCAAGGTACAACCGTAATTGCCAAGACACGGAAAACCCTCTCTAGAGTAGAAGCAGTTCGCCTATGTAACAAAGCTGCTAAGGTAATAATTAATCCTAATTTGGCAAATTCTGAGGGTTGAACATTAAAACCCGCAATACTAATCCAACGCTGTGCGCCTTTGGCACTAGTACCAGCGAGCATGACAGCGATTAAACTAAAGTTGGTCAGCCCATAGATAAACCAATGCCACTCCATGAGGATTTCATAGCGGCAACGAGCTAAAAATAAGGCGATTATTGTCCCAATAGCGGCTGTCAACCAGTGCCACCACCAGTCAGTTACAGGTTGCTTCAGTTCTGTACTCAGAATCATTAGCCCCCCGAACATACTAACAGCAACGGGGAGAAAAAATAGTAGCCCATCTATTTGTTGCCAGGGCTGAAGCCAAGATTGCCAACGCATTTTAGGGAACGAAGGTTTTAATAACATTGTGTGAGGAGAAAATTTGGCAGGGGAGTAGGGCAGTAGGGCAGTAGGGTAGTAGGGCAGTAGGGTAGTAGGGCAGTAGGGCAGTAGGGGAGTAGGGCAGTAGGGTAGTAGGGGAGTAGGGCAGTAGGGCAGTAGGGGAGTAGGGGAGTAGGGGAGTAGGGGAGTAGGGGCAGGGAGAGAAATTTTCTTCTTTCTTCTTTCTTCTTTCTTCTTTCTTTCTTCTTCTAAACTCCTGACTCCTGACTCCTGACTCGGTGACTCCTGACTCCTGACTCGGTGACTCCTGACTCCTGACTCGGTGACTCCTGACTCCTGACTCCTGATCTTATGTCAAAGCATTAACTGATACTTTACCTGCGACAGTGAGAGCGATCGCTGTTAGGGCTTTGGCTGCGGCTGAGTTGGGTTCACCAATTACTATCGGCACACCAGTATCACCGCCAATCCGGGTAGAAATTTCTAATGGTACACATCCTAACAGAGGAACTCCCAATTCTGCGGCTGTTTTGGAACCACCACCAGAACCAAAAATGTCATATTGCTTATCTGGTTGATCTGGGGGAATAAAATAGCTCATATTTTCCACAATTCCCAAAACTGGGACATTTAACTGCTGGAACATCCGCAACCCCTTTCGGGAGTCCAACAAAGCTACAGTTTGTGGTGTGGTGACAATGACTACTCCTGCCATTGGGACAGCTTGGGTTAAAGTTAATTGAGCATCTCCAGTCCCAGGGGGCATATCCACAATTAAATAGTCCAGTTCTCCCCATTCGACTTGATAGAGAAACTGACGAATCACACCATTCAGCATGGGACCGCGCCAAATTACTGGCTGATCTCGATCAATCAAAAAACCCATTGAAACCAGCTTGACACCATGATTAAAAGCCGGTTCGAGGATGTCTCCTGCTTCTGTAGAACGGACATTAATTTCGGAATCACTCAAACCCAACATTGTGGGATCATTTGGTCCATAAATATCTGCATCTAATAAACCGACCTTTGCCCCACTTTGCGCTAAAGCCACGGCAATATTTACAGCCACTGTACTTTTACCAACGCCACCTTTACCGCTAGAAACAGCAATAATATTTTTCACCCCAGGTACGCCATTCCGGTCTGGTAAGCTTTTTTGCTGGGGTGTTTCCGCTGTTACTTCTATAATTACATCTGTGACATCAGGCAGCTTTTTTACAGCTTTTTTACAGTCTTCAACAATAAATTCCCGTAAAGGACAAGCGGGAGTGGTTAACACCAAAGTGAAACTAACCTTGCCACCGTCAATCTTGACGTTGCGAATCATATTCAGTTCTACCAGACTTTTGCGAAGTTCTGGATCTTCTACTGGTCGCAATACTTCCAGGACTGCGTGGGAATCTAGGACATCATACATAATGTGTTTACCGTTGCCGCTTACTATATAGCTTAAAAAATTTTCATTGACAGATACTAGAATCTTAACTTTATTGGGGCAGTTGTTGATTAGTCATTGGTCATTGCTAAAAGCTTGACAATCCTTAAAAATCAAAGCAGCTATCATGTAGAGATTTTTTATGGGATTGACTTGTTTGACAAAAATCTGGGGAGGAATTGGCTGCTACCAGCCATATCTAAAGTTTTTGGATTTTCCATAAATAGCTAGATAGCCAATTTGTCACAATATGAGCAACTATTGGTAATAACAAGTTGCCACTTAATAAGGCACTATAACCAAGGATTATACCAATAATAGTTGCCCAAATTACATAAGGCCATTGTTGGGGACCGCTAAGGTGCAAAACTCCAAAACAAAGACTTGATACGATCACAGCGGTATGATCTCCACCTAAAGCGGGTAGCATGACACCCCGAAATAATAATTCTTCACTTAAACCGGGAAGTAATCCTAACCAGATTAAATCTGGTAAAGCTAGAGGTTTAAGAACCATTTCTAGATAATAATCGGCGCTTTTGCGATAGGGAGGGGAAAGGCGATAAGCTAAACCACTTAATATGGTAATAATTACACCTAAACTAATTCCTAATAATAAATCTTGTTCGCGCCAGTGCCACTTAAAAAGGATGATATCGCCCCAACGTAACCATAATTTAGCAACTATCCAGAGAATAATTGCGGTTACACCCATTGCTACTAAGACTTGGGTGCGTGTTAAGTAGGGGATTTCTGGTTCTTGATTTTTTTGTTCAATCACAGGATTTTAGAAAAATAATTGGTAATTGGTAATTGGTGGTTAGTAATTGTTAATTGTTAATTGTTAATGAGGAAGGATTGATACCTGCTTTGTGAGCGACTAATACGCCTACTGCTTCCAAATATGAGTTTACCTGTAAGGTTGGAATTTTTAACATAGAAGCAGGAACTTGGATCAAAGTTTTATTTTCTGCGACTGTAATTATTTGACATTGTTTATGACTTAAACTCAATAAAGCACTATTTCCACAAGCGGTGGCGGGAATAATTAAAGCATCAACTTGATTTACCCAGATATCAGTGGACAAAGAATTGTGATTTTTTGTATTAATGATAAATTGCGGGGCGTTACTCAAACCAACTAAAACACAAGGTAAGAAAGTATAGCCTAGTTCTTCAGCCGCTGCACGAGGGGATAAATTGGGGGACGCAGGGGCAGGAGAAAGGGCGGGAGCATGGGCGCAAGGAATTTTAAAGGTACGAACTAATAAATGACTAATGACGGCTTCTGCACCGGCTAGAGGGTCTACTCCTTGACCTTGACGATAGTTTTGGACTGCGGTTTCGTCCATATCTTCCGGGAACCGGGCAACAACTGCGATCGCTTCGGCTTTTTCTGCTATAATTAATTTCTCGGCAGCCCGTAATAAACTATCAGGATTCCCAATTGTTCCCCAACTTGCACCTGATGAAGAAGTTCGTAATTCTACGTTTAGCGGTGCGTCAGTAATCACATGATTTGTAATATTTAATCCTAAGGTCGCTCTGGCTGCGTCGGCTACCTGCAAGTGTCGCAGCATTAATTCCGGTTCAATACCCTGGTCTAAAAGTAACCCGACTCTGTTACTACGAACAGGACGTAAGCCCCATTCTCCAGCCGCAAATTTATCTAAACCATATCCTTCGACATAGAAAGCGTTGGGAATATTCCAGTATAAACTTGCACCGTTCATGACATTGGGGTGAGTAATCAAGCGATCGCAGACCTGTGATATAACTCTAGCTACTGGTAAGGCATCACCAGCATAACCGCCAATCGCTGCCCCAATGCCGGTGGGTATAATTAAAATTACGGTGTATGGTTTTTGAATGGGTATCACAGGTTTTTGTTTCGCGCAAAGACGCTAAGGAGCAAAGACGCAAAGAAGAAATTTAAGCGGTAACTACTGCTTCTACTATTGCGGTTTGTTGTTCTTCGTCAATAGCAGTAATAGCCCAACGCAGGGGTTCACCTTGTTTTTGTAATTCCGCTGTAATGGCTTTTTCCAATTCTGTGGGGGTTTCTTGCAATTCGATTTCGGCGGTAATAAAGTGAGTTGTCATGATTCTAAATCCTTTGTATTTGTGATTTTGAGAATACAGAAACTTTTTAGGGATTGGTAATTATCAATTATTTACCTAGTACACAACGGCGTAAGTCAACTAACTATTAAAAATTCATGAAAAGCTTATACAATCTGCTTTTTTAATTTTTAATTGTTAATTTTTAATTCCGCCCTGCGGTACTACCCTTTCCCAAATTGTGCTTGATAAACGATGTCTTCTTTTTCTGTTTCAATTTTTAAATCAGAAAGAGGTTTAGCAACACAAAGTAGTGCATAGCCTTGTTTTTGCAAATCTGGACTTACACCCATACCATCTGCTTGCTCTACAGTTCCTTCTGTAACCAAAGCCGCACAAGTTGTACAAACACCAGCGCCGCAAGAAGTTGGTAGGTCTAAACCAGTAGCTGAGGCGGCGTTGAGAATAGTTTCATCTTCAGGAACTTGCAGAGTATATGTTGTACCTTGGTGGTTAATTTCTACGGTGTAAGTTTTGGACATATATAGCAGCAATTTTTGACAATAGACAAATATCTTATTCTACTTGATCATATATAGCAATCTTGTCTGATCTGAGAAAGTTTATCTTTTTTAATGACAGATAACTGATAAACGCGAACTTTCAGAACAGGATATTTGTACAAAATATATTTTACCTGCTTTGGTGCGTTCAGGGTGGGATATCACCAAGCAAGTCCGAGAACAGGTATATTTTACTGATGGTTGGATTTATGTTCAAGGGAATCAAACACGCCGGGGAAAGGCGAAAAAAGCCGATTATATTCTTTTGGACTAGATAACGCCAGGATTCTGGTTTAAGTGGCCTCGTTGAACCAGGAATCCCAGTGTCTTTAGACCGGGGAGTGTCAATTCACTCTTTCAATAAAAAGAGTGAAAATGTCAGAATCAGCATTTATGATTGTTGTTGGGTTGATAAAATTTGGGAATTTTTTCTATCATCCTGTAAATCCTTAAATCTTGTAAATCATGATTCTGACAGATTAATCCTATTGAAAACGATAATTGCGATAGCCACGTTCACCATTCGCATCTCTTATGGATAAACCCGTAGGAATAGCATTACCTTGAGGATCTACTTTTACCCTCACTAAAATTGGTTGTTGTCTACCATTTCTGTTTTCCTGAACTTGTGAAATATCTTCATTAATCTGTTGTCTTTGTTCTTCAGGAATGAAATAGTTTTCCAACCCATAATTAATTAAACCGTCTTGATAATTACCTTTTAAAGCTACCTGATTATTAGATAAATCAACAGGGCGATTACTACTTACTCGGATAGGTTTCCAAGATTGGAGTTCATTCCTATCAAAAGATTGTCGTTCTTGCAAAATTAGATATAAGGTACTTCCTTGGGAAATTTGTCTACCTCTGCGGGAATTTCTTCGCAACCAATTATTCCAACCTGGTAATCTTCTCAAAGTTTCGAGACGAGAAATATTATAATCCAAGTTCAATGAAGAACCCCGAACAACATCATTAGAATTTACAGGTACAGTTTGCAAAATTACCGTCTTACCAGTCATGTCTGTATACATGGCTTGAGAAGGTACAGCCAAAATTAAACCTACTTGAACCAATAAAGGGGCAATTAATCGCCAAATCGGTAAAGGTTTATTAGCTTTCTGTTCTGTAGCAATAAGATAATCCCGAAAAGTTAACTTTTCAGAAAATTGCATTTCTGGGGTTGAGGTTTTTTTTGATTCAGGGAAGTCATTTTTCATGGGATTAATTTAGTAATTGGTAATAGATAATCGGAAAAAATACTTTTCCCATTACTGCTAATTTTTAGATAGGAATTTATCCGCAGAGATTTATATAGGGCTTGCTGAAAAAGTCTTTTCGTGAGGGCTAGGAGTCAGGAGTCACCGAGTCAGGAGGAAGAATTAGAAGGAGAGAAGAATAGTCTCAAATTTCAGAAAATGATAGGTTTTTAATGGTTTCAATCCTTATTCCTTGCACCTAATTCACTTTTTTAACCGGGAAACTCTTAATCTATCTAGGTTTTCGGTTTATTCAGCAAGCCCTATATAGCAAGACTTCAGGAGTCACCGAGTCAGGAGAAAGAAAGTAAGAGTCAAAATCTAATTTTGTGCGAGTAATGTAGCAATATCCGGCAGAATATCCCCTATTAATTTGTTTTAACTGCTGAATTATTCTTGATGAATATGTCTTCATTCTGATTGAAAATTAT
This sequence comes from Dolichospermum sp. UHCC 0315A, assembly GCF_008121535.1. Lineage (GTDB taxonomy): Bacteria > Cyanobacteriota > Cyanobacteriia > Cyanobacteriales > Nostocaceae > Dolichospermum > Dolichospermum lemmermannii. Next base: position 2,166,937 of record NZ_CP043056.1, on the reverse strand, counting down.
CCCATTAATCACCCCTGTTATCACGTCTGTTGTCATCTCTATTATCTCCTCTACTACTTCTATAATCACTCCCACTATTGCTTCTTTTGTCACCTCTATTATCGCTATTGTCTCCTCTACTACTTCTATAATCACTCCAATCACTCCCACTATTGCTTCTTTTGTCACCTCTATTATCGCTATTGCCTCCACTACTACTTCTATAATCACTCCCACTATTGCTTCTTTTGTCACCTCTGTTATCGCTATTGTCTCCATTACTACTTTTATTCCCGCTATTTCCACTATTTCCGCTACCACCGCTATTCCCGCTACCACCACTATTTCCGCTACCACCGCTATTTCCACTATTCCCGCTACCACCACTATTTCCGCTACCACCGCTATTTCCACTATTCCCGCTATTTCCGCTATTCCCGCTACCACCGCTATTTCCACTATTTCCACTATTTCCACTATTTCCACTATTTCCACTATTTCCGCTACCACCACTATTTCCACTATTTCCACTATTTCCACTATTTCCACTATTTCCACTATTCCCGCTATTTCCACTATTTCCACTATTCCCGCTACCACCGCTATTTCCACTATTTCCACTATTCCCGCTATTACTAGTTTTAGAAGTAGTAAAACGACTTTCAAACCAAAGTCCGGCTGCAATGAGAGAATAACCGCAAATACCAAATACTAAAGCCCGGAAAAGAACCTCAGTATTATATTCTAAAACCCGGCTGATAATTTGCAAGGTAAATAATAACATACCACACCAAAAGGCGGTTCTTTTTCGTAATTTCAACCCTTCTTGAACTAATCCCCAGGCTAATATTGCCAACAAAATGTTGAAGATAAAAATGCCTAGTTCAGTAATTCTGGTGATAGCTTGATGCCAAAAAGGAGTAATCAGGATGAAACCCAAAAAAGTAGTAATAATGCCAATTCTGAAAAATACTTCCCGACGAAGTGGACTGTTGCTTTGACGAATTAGAAACAACCATTGCAATACTGCCAAACCGCTGAGAATTCCTAAATCAATAATGGGTAAAGATGGCAATACATTCGATAAATTACTAGTTTGATCGAAGGGATTTAAAAATGATAAACTGCTACTAGAGTCTACAGATTCCCATTGAGAACGAAAAGACAAAAGATAAAAAACTACCCCAAAACAAATCAAACCTAAATTACGTGCCAGGGGTTGAAACAATCTATAATTAACTGTGGGGAAAAGTAAATCATCATAACTCCAAAGTAAGGCAGGTGGCAAAGCCAAAGCAAAGGAAGCTATCCAAGAAGCTAGATCAGAAAATGTTAAGAGTGGTAAAGGTCTGAGGTTATATTGCAAAGATATAATAAATGCCACAACTCCCATGCCAAAAATCCACCGGGATCTGCAAATATAAGCTAAGGGAACAAACAGTAACCATGATAGTAAGGGCATATGGCGCACAGCTAACCGCGCCCAAGTCAGTTCCCCAGATTCAGTCCCCAAATTACCAATTCCTATCCAATAACCGATTTGAATGAGGACAATGGCCATAATTCCCAAGGAATTGAGGGAAAGACTATAAGCCATGACTAACACTCCAAACCCCCAAGCTAAAAATAACTCAGAAGCTGAACCGCTAATATTGAATATTTGCCCCATTAACATGAGGGTTGTCCCTAAAATAAAAGCACTGAGAATTAACAATGCTTCTCCGAGTACCCGTTTACCCTCTTGGGATTTTTTACCCTGATTTGTGGTAAGTGTAGGTTCTCGCCAAGTCAAAAACCCAGTAATGGCTGTGGAGAGAAATAAACTCATTAACAAGATAAACTTAACATCCCGTGACCAACCCTGCCAATTTGCGCCCACAAGGGTCATTAAACCTAAGCCTAATAGTAAACCGCCAATGACAATGGCAATGACACCAAAACTATCACGGGTAGATTCTTCTATCTTATTAAATTGATGCCGCTTGGCTATTTGGTCATACTGGGAAGAATTAATAATTCCTTCGTCTCGCCAACGTTGTGATTCTTGGCGGAGTTTTTGCTGAAAATTGTTAAATATCATGACCTCTCCGGTACATAAGTGGAATACCAAATCTAAAATCTTAATTTGGTATGAGTTTGACAAGCATTAAAACAAGGTTAGCTTCTAGGCAAAAGCCAGAAGCCATACCGGACGAACTTTGCAAACGCCATTTGAATATCGGTCAATGTCTTTTTAGTATGCAGCCAAATATATTGATTGCATTGTTCTCATGTAACAGTTTCTCTTCTGATTTAATTTGGTAGAAATTAATATGCAAAAACCTTCTAATTTATTGCTTAAAGTTACGCGACAGTTATTTGCAAATGTAGATGAACAAACAAAGTTTATTGATGCTTTAGTTCATCCTCAACCTTTTGCACCTTGTATTCTGTGGTGTCAAGATAAACCCGATATTTCGCCTTTTAATGTGCAAACACCAACACATTGGCAACCGCATTTTGTAGATAGGTTATCTTTGGGAGAAAAACCAGGTAAGCATTCTCTTCATGAACAAGGACATTTTTATTGTTTAGACTTTTCTTCGGTATTTTCTGCTTCGGTTTTGTTGGCAATTCCCGAATCAATATCTGTAGTTTTTGATATGTGTGCTGCCCCTGGTGGTAAAAGTGTGTTTGCTTGGAGGGCTTTAAAACCTGATTTATTAATTACTAATGAGGTGATTGGTAAGCGGTTGGGGATGTTAATTTCTAATTTAAAACGTTGTCAAATTAAACCTAGTCGAGTAGTAAATAGAGATTCGAGTATTTTTGCAGAATTATTGCCAGCTTCGAGTAATTTGGTGATAGTTGATGCCCCTTGTACTGGGCAATCTTTACTAGCTAAAAATGAGAAAGCACCGGGATGTTTTCACGCGACTTCAATTAATAAAAGTGCCAATCGCCAAAAACGGATTATTGCTAATTCTGCCCAAGTTGTCGCCCCTCAAGGTTATTTGGCTTATATGACTTGTACTTATTCTGCTGAAGAAAATGAGCAGGTTTGTGAATGGTTTTTGGAACGGTTTCCGCATTTTCAAGCGGTGGAAGTTGAGCATTTATCTACTTTTCAATCTCGTTTAACTAGTATTCCTTGTTATCGGATGTTTCCGCAATATCGGTTGGGTGCAGGTGCTTTTACGGCGTTGTTTAAAAATACGGCGGAAGGTGATATGAACGGGGTTGATTTAGATTCTATGTCTGCTATGTGGAGGTATCAAAATATGTAATATTCTTGGATGCTATCCGAATAAAGCCCACCTGCGTGTGATTGACATTTTATTTCTCACGCAGAAGCACGAATAAGTATTAAGATTTACAAATTAAAATCAGTCGTCATCAGGTAAATCAAGGCTTTTACGTCATTTTTGCGTAATTATCGCACAATTTAGTATAATTTTTTTAATAAAATAGTATTTTTTACTGTAGTCAAGTTAACATAAATCATTTTAGATTTATGTAATGAAAGTGACAGTTTAGGCAAAATATCCGCCACAAAAGCAGTAGTTTGTCCTAGATTCTCAGTGATACTAATATTTCACTCTTTAAGTACATCCAAGATGAGCATTGCTGACCACAAGCTGGATACAGTCTGCATTGCCCACCCTACGTAATCAAGATTTTCATAAATTATTTAGGAGCGCATTATGTTTGATAGTTCTGAAAAGTCTTTTGATTCCTCTTTATCAGGATTGGGCAATTCCTCAACTTACCTGGATAAAGATCCTTTAAGTTCTAGTCTAACAGAACTTGGTTCACAGCAACTTCCATCAGTAAATGCACCTGTTGATTATGCTGGAAATACCAGAGCTACAGCCCGTGCTGTTGGGACATTAACAGCAACTCAAACTTTTAGTGATTGGGTAGGAAGTGCTGATACTAACGATTACTATAGTTTTAATGTCACAACACCAAGTAACTTTAGTTTGAGTTTAACAGGCTTGAGTGCCGATGCGGATGTTAAGTTACTCAATAGTTCGGGTACTGTAATTTCCAGTTCTACTGCTGGTGATACTACCTCTGAATCCATTACTACTCAGTTGAGTGGAGGTATTTATTATGCGCGGGTATATCGGTTTAGTGGTGATACTAACTATAGTTTATCGTTAAATACTACTGCTACACCTGTTGATAATACCCTAGCTACAGCCCGTGCTGTTGGGACATTAACAGGTACTCAAAGTTTTAGTGATTGGGTAGGAACTGGTGATATTGACGATTACTATAGTTTCAATGTGGGAACACCAAGTAACTTTAGTTTGAGTTTAACAGGCTTGAGTGCCGATGCGGATGTTAAGTTACTCGATAGTTCTGGTGGTGTAATTTCCAGTTCTACTGCTAGTGGTAATACTTCTGAATCGATTACTCGTCAGTTGAGTGCAGGTACTTATTATGCGCGGGTATATCAATGTCGTGGTGATACTAACTATAGTTTATCGTTAACTGCTACTGTTACACCTGTTGATAATGCCCTAGATACAGCCCGTGCTGTTGGGACATTAACAGGTACTCAAAGTTTTAGTGATTGGGTAGGAAGTGCTGATACTAACGATTACTATAGTTTCAATGTGGGAACACAAAGTAACTTTAGTTTGAGTTTAACAGGCTTGAGTGCCGATGCGGATGTTCAGTTACTCGATAGTTCGGGTGGTGTAATTTCTCGTTCTACTGCTAGTGGTAATACTTCTGAATCGATTACTCGTCAGTTGAGTGCAGGTACTTATTATGCGCGGGTATATCAGTTTAGTGGTGACACTAACTACAGTTTGTCGTTAAATGCCACTGCTGTTGCACCAACTCCCACACCGACTCCAACTCCCACACCAACACCGATTCCGACAGATTGGTATAGTCAAAATCTACTAGATGCTCAAATTATCACTTTAACCAGTTCCTTAGCTGCTGATGGTAATTTGAGTCGCAATGACATGATTTCCATTTTCCGTGATGCTAAAGATGGTAGTGTAATTGATGCCAATGAGTTAACTGACTTACGGACTCTTGTTAGTAACTCTACCCTCTTCACTATGGCTGATTCTGTGAAGGTCCTATCTAATAAGATTGCCAATAGTGACGTTGCTAACACTCGTTCTACTATTGGTAACTTGTTTGCCGGTAGTAGTGATACCCAAATGGAAAATCTGATTGGTAAGTGGTTCTTAGGTACTGCTCGCCCAGTCGCATCAGGTACCTATAGTTATGTTAGTGGTTCTCTGTTCCAAAATGGACTTAGTGCTGATGACGTTTACCAAGGACAGGTGGGAGACTGTTATTATGTAGCAACTTTGGCTTCTATTGCCCAGGAAAAACCTAATTACATTCAGAATATGTTTACGGACAATGGTGATAATACCTTCACTGTACGTTTTTATAACAATGGTGTAGCTGATTATGTCACAGTAGATCGTTACTTGCCAACTTATTCATCAGGTAATGCTGTTTATGCTGGTTGGGGAGGAGGTTCTTATACTTCCACTAGCAATGAACTTTGGGTAGCTTTAGCAGAAAAAGCCTATGCCCAATTAGCTGAATCTGGTTGGAGTCGTTCTAGCACTTCTACTAACTCCTATGCAGCTATTTCAGGGGGTTGGATGGATACAGTAATTCGTCAGGTAGCGGGATTAGGCACTTCATCATTTGAAGCCGTTAATATGAATCAAACTCAACTGATTAATTTGGTTAATTCTAATCAAATTTTAACAGTTGGGTTTGTTTATGCTGCTGGTAATACATTAGGGGTTGTTAATGGTCATGCTTATACCATTACTGCCTATAATGCCACTAATCAAACTTTCCACTTACGGAATCCTTGGGGTTCTACCCATGCTGATGTCACATGGAGTCAATTAGTCTCTTTGAGAGGTATTATTGAGTGGTCTAATACCTAGACATTATTGGCAGCAGTACGAATATTAATTATTTGTACTGCTGTTTATTGATGTAATCATGATTTCAATAATATCAGGTGATGGGGATGAAACCATTATTATTGTTGTTTAGTTTATTAAGTTTTGATAGTATGGTGGATTGTTGTCATTATTTACCTAGAGATTTTCACGGTCAACCATCGTCACACTTACAGTCAAAGGCTGTTAATAAGAAAGTTATGATTAAGGTTTCTTTACTGTCTCAAGAAAATAAATTACCACCTTTAGGTATTCCTCCCCAACCTAACCGCGATATTGGTTTTGCGACTGTATTTGTCAGCTTAGAAAATTAGCAAAAACCTATCACTTGACCAGATTCAAAACTATTCTTCTCTTCTTCTAATTGTTCCTCCTGACTCCTGACTCCTGACTCCTGACTCCTAGCCGTCACAGATAACTTTTTCAGCAAACCCTACTTAATAAGCTAATTGTAATTATCCCAAAGTCAAAATACCAACTTGAAAATTCACCACCAAAGGCAAAAATTCCAACCACCTTTTTACGAAGAAATTGCCAATATAGTCCTTCTAAATCTTGTTTATTAATTGCTAGAAAACCTGTAAAGCCAGTATCTAACATCGTCCTTTTATTATTAGCGGGCAAGATGCCCGCACTACAAGAAATTTTGGGATATTTTTTTAATTGGAAGTCTTTAAAGAAATTAGGGTTGAATTTGCTGCTGATTCCAACTTAGGTATTTCCTGGGGTACTTCCACCGGGTTGATTGTAGAAATATTGCTGAGGTTATAACCAAAAATCTGATCATAGTTAGAGGCAACAGCTAAAAATGCCCCACCTAAAATATATATTGGTAATGGGACAGAAAAACCTTGTAACCACTTAAAAAACTCTGCGAATGCAAACAGAACAAAAAAGCATACAAACCAAACTCTCATGATTTCATCTGTTCCTGACTAAGTTATCTTTTCACTTATTTTAGTAGGCACGGGGTAGGCACGGGGGCGCTACCCCTACATTAAATCCAAATCTTTTATATAATTAATTTTGCCTGCCACCTATAACTATTTATTTTCATTTTTCAAAGCTTCTGTAGCTTGTTCAACTGACAGTGGACGATATAATAGGTATCCTTGGACTTCATCACAGTGAATCGAGCGTAAAAATTCTAATTCTGCGGGATGTTCTACACCTTCAGCGATTAATCTCAATCCTAAAGATTGTCCTAGGGTAACTATCGCTTGGATAATATGAGCAACTTTTGGATCTGTAGTTAGTTCTCTGATAAAAGATTGATCAATTTTTAAGTTATGGAATGGTAAGACTTTTAAGCGATTTAGGGAAGAATAGCCTGTACCAAAGTCATCAATGGACAAAAGTAACCCCATTTCTGCTAAATTTTGGAGTGCAACTGTCGTGAAATTGATATCAGCTATCGCTGTAGTTTCCGTAATTTCTAATTCTAAAAATTCTGGTTTTAGTTGAGTTTCTGTTAAAATATCAGTTAATATTTCTACTAACTTAGGTTGGCGAAATTGCCCAGGAGAAAGATTAACGGCAATTGTAATTGGTTGATATCCCGCATCTTGCCAAGCTTTATTTTGTATACAAGCCTGACGTAATGCCCATTCACCAATAGAGATAATTAAACCGCTTTTTTCCGCTAGAGGAATAAAAACAGCGGGAGAAATTACACCCATTTCTGGGTGATTCCAACGCAATAAAGCCTCCATGCCTGTAATTTTACCCGTGGTAATATTAACACGAGGCTGATAGTAAAGCATCAATTCTTTGCGTTTCATGGCATGGCGTAAATTTTTTTCTAACTTCAATAATTCGGGATTTTTTTGACTGAGAGATTCTTTATAAAATTGGTAATTATTTCTGCCTTCATTTTTAGCATAATATAACGCCGCGTCTGCGTGTTGAATGAGGGTTTCGGCATCAGGACTATCTTTACCCAATAGGGCTATGCCAATACTAGAACTAATATAAAGTTCATGTCCGTTAATATAAAAAGCATCTTCTAAAGTCTGGAGAATATTTTTAGCTATTTGGATAATGGGTGGAATTTCAGTTACTCGTGGTAAGAAAATAGTGAATTCATCACCACCCCAACGAGCCACAACATCTTCAATTCTAATTGTGTCTCTGATTCTTTGGGCGACAATTTTTAATAAATTATCTCCGACTGTATGCCCCAAAGTATCATTGATAATTTTAAAGCGATCCAGATCCAGGAACATCACGGCAATACTTTCTTCTTGCTGAATTATTTTTTGGATGCCTTGGTTGAGGATATCGTTGAATCGTAACCGATTAGGCAGTCCAGTCAGTAAGTCGTGCATGGCCTGATAGCGGATCTTTTCCTCTATTTGCTGACGTTGACGAGCGCCACTAATACTTGCGGCCATTGTGATCAGGCTAGATTCTTCATGTTTTGACCAATAACGCTCTGATTTGCATTCAACTAAACCCAAACAGCCCCAGAACTGTGTTTCTAATCTTAGCGGTACAAATAGAAGGGATTTAATATGATCTCCCATGAGCAGTTTTTGTTCCTCCGGGGAAAATATTTGGGTAAAGTCGCTAATAGTCTCACCTTGAAAAAGTTTGCTATACCACCGTTCTAATCCAGGGGTTTGATAAGACTGATTTTGCCAATGGGAGTGGGAAGTTTCTGCACCAGATTTAATCCATTCACACTGCATACTAATGGACATTTCTCCGCTCACTGGATGGGGATGAGTTTGGAATAGATAGACTCGTTCTACATTGGTAGCTTCTCCTAATGCTGCCAGTGCTTTTTCGATAGCTAGATCATAGTTCATTTCTGCTAATAAATAATTTGCCGCTTCCGCTACTCCTTGTAATAGGCGATCGCGTTGTTTTAGTTCTAGTTCAGCTTGTTTTTGCTCAGTAATTTCTCTGATAATAAAAGTTCTAATTAAATCACTTTCGGGTAAGTAATGAACAGACTGTTCAAAAATTTGGTTACCAACTGTTACTTCCCGGACAAAGGAATTTTGCGCTTGATTCTTAACTGCTGTTAATAATTGGGTCAAAATTGGGTGTTCCTGACCTATCTGCCTTAAGTTCGGAAATTTGGCCGCTGCTGCCGGATTTAGATATGTTACTCTTCCTGCTAAATCCATTTCAATAATAGCATTAGGAATAAGTTCAGGAAAAGAAGCTAGGCGGGCTAAAGCTGTCTCACTATCAGCTCCAAAATTAATATTTTCTATAATAGCTTTACTAACGTGAGAAACAGAATTTACCTTGCCAGAAAGGAAATTAGACAAGTCACCAGTTCCACAAGATTCAGAAAATATTTGCTCCGAAAGATTAGTAATTACATAGTATTTAGCTTGAGTGTGACTATCAAATGCAATAACATCTCCATTTTGAAGATTATGATGAAGACATTTATGGCCATTTACAAATAAACCGTTAGTGCTTTTTTTCCCTTGGAAGTTACCATCAATAATCCTAAACCCATATTGATCAGTATTGGGGATTGTTACCCTTAATAAAATCGCGTGTTGTCTGGATACAGACGGAGAATAAAGAACAATAGCATTTCTTAAATCCCTTCCTAGAGAGTATGTTGCTTCTAGCAAGGGAAGAGTGCGCTGCCCTTTTGGATCTTGGACAACTAATAAATGGCGAATTTTTTCCGTCTCATTCCCTTCCATGGGTTTTCCTTACAGTCCTATGTATTTGAATAATTTACGTAAAAATTTTTCTATATTCTGAATTATTACAAAAAAAGGGAACAACGAACAGGGAACAGAAGCTAAGATTATGTGGGTATTCTCATGATTGGTGATTGGGCAAATGATTGAAGTTGAGCATCTGAGTAAAATTTACGGTTCGACAACGGCAATTACGGATGTTACCTTTAGCGTAGAACCGGGGGAAATTTTGGGGTTTTTGGGTCCTAATGGGGCTGGTAAAACCACAACTATGCGAATTTTAGCCGGTTATTTACCTGCCACTAGTGGGACAGTGAAGATTGCGGGTTATGATGTCCATGATCATTCTCTGTTGGTGCGGCAGCGAATTGGTTATTTACCGGAAACGCCGCCATTATATCCAGAGATGACGGTGGAAGGGTTTTTACACTTTGTTGCTCGGATTAAGGGAGTTTCTTCAGGCGATCGCCCGACAAAAGTAACAGCAGCCATTAAGCGCTGTAACTTAGAAGATAAGCGCAAAGTCATTATTCGCAAACTCTCTAAAGGCTATCGGCAAAGAGTGGGGATTGCCCAAGCGATCGTTCATGATCCCCCAGCAATTATTCTTGATGAACCTACTGTTGGTCTTGATCCCCGGCAAATTATCGAAGTGCGGAACTTAATTAAAAGTTTAGCAGGAACACACACTATAATTTTATCTACTCATATTCTACCAGAAGTGAGTATGACCTGTAACCGAGTTGCCATTATTAATCGGGGGAAAATAGTTGCAACTAATACCCCAGAAAATTTAATGACACAGTTAACAGTTGGGGCAGGATATGAGTTAGAAATCGGTGGAGAAGCAGCTTTAGCTAAACAAATGCTGCAAAATATATCCGGTGTAAGTTTAGTAGAATTAATGCCTAACCATCAGCAATTATCAGAAAATCATACTTGCTTACGGGTCATATTACAGCCAGGAATAGAACCAGGAAAAGAAATTACGGCGGCTTTAATTCGGGCTGGATTTGATTTATATGAAATGCGGCGAATAAATGCCACACTAGAAGATGTTTTCTTAGAACTAACTACAGCAGAAAAGCATTTACCACCAGAGATAACTTCAGAAATTGAAGAAGGAGAAACTGCATAAATGGGTATAGTCATCGCCAATATTATTGCCATTTATCGTCGAGAACTACAGAGTTATTTTGTTTCCCCATTAGCCTATGGAATAGCTAGTGCATTTTGGTTTTTAGCTGGTTTATTTTTCGTGATGATTTTGTTAGGACCAGAAGGGATTTTAGTCACAGTTTCTAGCTATGATTTCCAAGGGCAACAAATGGGAGTTCCCGCCCCAACAATAGATGTTCCCTATGAATTTGTGCGGGCATTTTTAGATAGAATGGGATGGTTAATGTTATTTGTATTGCCTATTCTCTCAATGGGACTCTATGCTGAAGAACGCAAACGAGGAACTTTGGAACTATTAGCCACATCACCAATTACCAATTGGGCTGTGGCTGTGGGTAAATTATTAGGGGTATTAACATTTTTCTTGACAATGATTTTACCCTTAATAGGATTGGAAGCGATCGCTTTATCTAGTTCCAATCCACCCATATCACCCATAATTCCCTTACTTGGTCATTTAGGATTACTCTTACTAGCAGCAGCGATTTTGTCTTTAGGAATGTTTATTTCCTCATTAACAGACAGTACAATTTTATCGGCTGTTCTTACCTTTGCCGTCGTGATTTTGCTGTTATTCATTGATTTAATTGCCAAAGCCATTCCTGGACCAATTGGTGAAGCGGTGAGTCATCTATCTCTGCTTAAACATTACAACACGCTGATTCAAGGAATTTTTGATACTAGCGGCTTGATTTTATTTGCCAGTTACATTATTTTAGGTATTTTTCTCACTGCCCAATCAATTGATGCACTTCGTTTTCAACGTCAGTAGTCAGTAGTCAGTAGTCAGTTGTCAGTTGTCAGTTGTCAGTTGTCATTGGGAAAATTCTTTCTCCCCTCTACTTCCCCTACTCCCCCTACTCCCCCTACTCCCCCTACTTCCCCTACTTCCCCCACTTCCCCCACTTCCCCCACTTCCCCCACTTCCCCTATTCCCCGTTCCCTAATGAATAAAAATAAACTTTGGAAACTTGTATTTTGGCTCGGACCATTCTTTTTAGCTGCTGGGTTAACCATTGGTTTAATATCAGAAAAATGGGGGATAATCCCTTTATTATTAACAATACTAGGCCTAGTAATTTGTAGCCTATGGATAATAATACAAAGTCAACAAAGTAAATGGTGGCAAAAACGTTCTACCCAATCTGGTACTAATGCTTTAGTCGCTACCTTATCAGTATTAGTTATCTTGGGATTAATTAATTTTTTAGGTATTCGCTATCATTTGCGGCTAGATTTAACAGATAGTCAATTATTTACTCTATCCCCTCAATCAAGGGAATTAGTGAGTAATTTACCCCAAACAATGAAAGTTTGGTTATTCAGTAAAGAACAAAATCTTCAAGATCGAGAATTATTAGATAACTATCATCGTCAAAGTAATAAATTTAAATTTGAGTATCTTGATCCTCAATTAAAGCCAGGAATAGCAGAAAAATTTGGTGTTAAAGATTATGGTGAAGTTTATCTTGAATTTCAAAACAAACGGCAATTAGTCCAGATAATTAATGAAAATGAACGGTTGTCAGAAATAAAATTAACTACTCGTTTACAACAAATTACCAGTTCTACAACTGCTAAAGTTTACTTTCTTCAAGGTCATGGTGAACATCCACTTACAGCTAGTAAAGGAGCAATTTCCCAAGCAATTCAAGGATTAACCGATAAAAACTTGACAACATCAGCTTTGAATTTAGCAGAACAGCCACAAGTTCCTGATGATGCTACTGTTATAGTTGTCGCTGGACCAAAGAAAGAATTATTGACAGGGGAAGTCATAGCTTTACAAAATTATCTTAATCGTGGTGGTAACTTATTATTGATGATTGATCCTAATACCAACCCGAAAATAGACACTATTTTAAAAGATTGGGGTGTGCGTTTAGATAATCGTTTGGCCATTGACACTTCTGGGGCAAATTTGCAACTAGGACCCGCTGCTATCTTAGTAACAGAATATGGACAACATCCTATTACTAAAGATTTTGGGAAAAATATTTCTGTATATCCCTTAACTCGTCCTTTGGAAATTGATCCTGTTCCTGGTATCGAGTCTATGGCTTTATTGAAAACCAAACCCTACCCTAGCAGTTGGGCAGAAAGTGATCAGAAAAGTGAAAAATTAGAATTTAATGAAGGTCAAGACTTAAAAGGACCTTTAACTTTAGGAGTAGCATTAACTAGAAAGTTATCAAATCCAATTCCCACAACTTTACCAAGTCCAATTCCCACAACTTTACCAAATCCAATTTCCACAACTTCACCAAGTCCAATTCCCACAAATTCACCAAGTCCAATTTCCACAAATTCACCAAGTCCAATTTCCACAAATTCTCAACCTACTGCGAAAGAGTCAAGATTAGTAGTATTTGGAAACTCAAATTTTGCCGCTGATGGTTTATTTGAACAACAATTAAATGGAGATGTATTCTTAAACTCAGTTAGTTGGCTAAGTCAACAAGATCAACAACTTCTTTCAATTCGTCCTAAAGAACCAAAAAATCGCCGGATTGTTATATCAACTCTTCAGGCTAACTTATTAAGAATAGCTGCCCTGTTTTTATTACCTTTAATTGGTTTAGGAACAGGTTTTGTGATTTGGTGGAAACGCCGATGAAAAATCAATTAGTAATTCATGATGGTTTCTCATTAAATCAATCAGATTTTTCACTTTTAGAAACAATATTATGGCAAGCTCATGATGGTTATTTTGTCTTAGATTATCATTTACAACGCTTGAAAAATTCAGCAATTTACTTTGATTTTAGTGTTGATATAAATAGCCTAAAAACTCAACTTAATAAATTAGCAGAATCATTTTTAAATCAAGCTTATAAAGTGCGATTACTGTTAAATTCTGATGGTGAGATTACATATCAAACTATGTCTTTATCTCCTGTGAAAAATCAAGAACTAGTCAAATTAGGTATGTGTTGCACACCTGTTGACTCTACTAATATATTTTTGTATCATAAAACGACTAATCGCCAAGTTTATGAAATAGCAAAAGCCGCTTTTCCTGATTGTGATGATGTTTTATTGTGGAATGAAAGAGGTGAAATTACAGAAACCTCTATTGGTAATATTGTGGTGGAGTTAAATGGAGAATTGCTGACACCTCCGGTAAAATGTGGTTTGTTAGCCGGAACTTTTCGCGCTAATTTACTTGACAAAGGTAAAATTAGAGAAGAAATTATGACAATGGAAACGTTAAAATATAGCAATCGCATCTATATAATTAACTCAGTGAAAAAATGGCGAGAAGCAGTTTTAATTTCTCACTAATTAGGTAATTTATTAATTAATATTCAATATGAAATTTCCAAAAACAACTTTGATTTTAATACTTTTAGCCCTGGGTTTGGGTGGTTTTGTCTACTTTCATGAAATCAAAGGAAAAAATCAGCAAGCAGAAATAAAAATCCAAAACCAGAAAATTTTCGCTTTTACCGCTGATGATGTCCAATCTTTAACAATTAAAATTAAGGAGACAACATTACAACTAGAAAGAAGAAATACATCTGAAAAACCCCAATGGGAAATCAAATCTCCCATATCAGCACTAGCAAATGATGCAATTGTTTCTTACTTAATGGATTTATTAGTTAACGGTAAAAGTGAAAGAACAGTATTAATTTCATCCGCTGAATTATCAGAATTTGCTTTAGATAAACCTGTAGCAACTATTGATATTAAACTAAAAAATCAACAAAGCCATCAATTGATTTTAGGTAAAGGTGATTTTAATAATCAATTTTTATATGCTCAAGCTGATAGTAACAAAAATATGAACTTATTGTTAGTGTCTAAAGATTTTGTAAATGCAGTCAATCGAGACATATCTGAATGGAAACAACCAGCAGAAAAGATTGATATACAACCATTACCTAATCTTCCTTCCCCAACTCCTACAAATAAATAATGTATAATCTCGTTCCCATACAGAGTATGGGAACATTGGTGACAAGTTAAGGCTATAAGTCTTTTGTCAAGCGGTTTTTGGATAATTATTGAAAAAAAACTCGTCAGACCCCCGCTGGAGATCAGGAAAAGGCGCGACAATTAACTTAACATTTGGTTTTCGTTTCTGTTTGATAATACCTAAATCTCGATTTTGAGGGTCAGCAAAATACTTAACTTTCTTCGGTTGCCTTACCTTTTTGATGAGCCATTGTAAAATGATAAAGACCACGATAAATCATTTCTAATGAAATATCATCAAAGGGGAGAGAAAGTTCGTCAGCTACAGCATCACCTAAATCGACTAAAACCGCATAAAATATCCAAGTTGCCCAAATCTGCAATTTAATTCCATTAATTGAACCCGTCCATAAATAACTTAACCCCAAGAGTCTTTTTACTATATTAAAAGCATCTTCAATCCGCCAACGTTGCCGATATAAATCCGCTACCACATAAGGAGGTAAAACATTAGGATCTAACACGCTGGTTAAATAGGAATGCCATGTTTTTCCTGACCGCACTTCAATCAAACGTAAAGTGATAAATGGAGTCTTTTTAGTGCCTTCAAGCCAGACATATCTTTCGGTCTCGCAATCCATAACTATCTGTAAATATTTGTTCTACCTTGATTGCTGCTCCTTTTTTTATTCTCGTAATAAAGTCAACTTTTTTATCAATTAATTGTAACCAAAAATAAAAGTGATAAAACCCTCTGTTTTTGACCACTCCAAATACCACCCTTGACAATTTTCCCTTTTCCTTAACTTGTCACCAATGGGGATATTCATAAAATTATCTGCCAAGAAAAAACCACTAGATTTAACCAGCAAATCAAACACTTATTCAGGTAAACAAGACACAACTTCTAAATCGAGTTCTTGGGCTACCCCTTCAATTTGTTTCCATACCTCAGTTTTATCAACAAACAATCGTTTAACATAGAGTTTGAATTTAGTATCAGGTAATGTCAACATTCTAATTCCCAAATTCTGGGCATCCTGTTTAACTGTTTTCACAGACTCCAATAAATTATCACCATATTTAGTTGCTAAAGTCCCCTTTACACCACCTAATTGGGCATGACTTTCATCCTCAAAATCAACTTGGGCAATCCATTTGTTATCATCACCGGGATACATTTGATAAATACCAATTCCAGTGGTGAATAATTGTCCAATCATGATACAATCCCCTATATTATTGAACATTAAGCAATAGCATTACCGATAATCAATAACGCTATTTGCTATTTGTTATTGCTGGTTTCAATCCTCAATTACCTTAATTGGTAACTGTCACCTGCATTTTCAAACATTATCCAATTTCCCCATGAATCAACTCAACAACAGATTCAGCGAGTAACCCCCTCACCTTAATCTCCAGTGGAAATCTGCGGACTCGTTTGGATTGTCGGGGTGTGCCGTCGTCTCCCTCGAAATAGCCATTATTGACAATTACCCAATCTCTAAATCTGGGGAACTCTTGTTGTTTCAAACCAATGTAAGTGATAAAGCTAGTGAATCCAGAACTTTCATCGGTGGATTCTGGCCAATGAAACTTGTTCGAGTAAGTGCCGACAATGGTTATGCGATTCCTACGGAGCGCTTCGCTATCGCTAAGTTCCACCACCTGATAATTCCCATGTGGACTAACTTGTAAAACCTTACCTTCAATACCCGCAAAATTGATTTTATTCATCATTAAATCTCAAAAATACCAACATTAAAAAGCGATAGCATCAATGATTTTTGTAATCTTCATTTCACTATATAAAGCTTGATTTTATTAGTGCTTGTGTTAAAATCAAACAATGGCTAGATTTCAGTTAATAGATGATGAAGTGCTGGGAATAGATTGACTCATGCCTATTCCCTTTTTTCTACTAATCCTGATCTGAATAACTATCAAACCAAATTATTTCATTATCAGAAAACCCAATCATCCTAGCCAAACCGTCTTCACAGTTGACAATTAACTTACCTGAACCTGAAATATCAACAACTCCAGTAATTCGGGGTTCATTCAATAGTATATTTAATTGCTCAACAGTGAGTTCAATTGATTTTAAAGGGTTGATTCCTGTACGTTTAACGAATGCAGTGGTCATGATATTAACTAACAACAACACAACCCCAAAGCGATAGCATTAGCATCCTTAACATATTTTTATTTACTAAATTAAATTGATAGACCATGACACCAGAAGAAGTTTTAAGTCAAATAACCGATGGAATTTGGGTGAACAAGGGTGGGTTAAGAGTCCCCACAGAAGTTGTGCAAGCTTTGTCAAATAAAGAGGATTGGTTTGATTCAATTCAACCAGTAGTTTACTCGCAAGATAATTTACCTTCACTAAAAGCGATTATTAATTACTTTTCTAAATCAGAATTAGACGATGAAGTTGGCTATGCTTCTGCGGAAATCCTACAATCTTGTTATGGTGTAAACAAAGTTTTTAATTCTAAAGTACACGGTAATCCAAGTGCGGTTGGACAACAAAAACTTGATGCAATTGGACAACGCCCAGCGAATATCGAAACTTATAAAGCGTCCGTAGAAGTTAATAATATATTGATTAATTGGAAGCATATTAATAGTAGTGGTTATGATAACGATGATTCAGTTTATGACAGAATTAAATCTGTAGAACAAGTAAATAAAGATTGGTTTTCTCAACAAATTGAAGATTTAAAAACATTAATGCTCAATGCTTATGATAGTTTATTATCCCAATTTGATGAACAAGAAGACCCTGTACCACAGGAAGTAAGGAATCACTTTGTGGCAATTAGGGAGAAAACAGAGCAGGAATTTCCATCGGCGATTCCTACGGAGCGCTTCGCTATCGCTGATTTCCCCCAGGACAACCTCAAAATTGTCAATATATTTCAAGGACTCCTAGATAAAGTCAAAGAAGAACTTGCGGATGCTTTACAAAAAATCAAAGAATTGGTTTTAGGTAAAGATGAATCCAAGACAGCACGGGCAGAAGCGAGACAAGAACACAAGGATAAATCAGGACTGTTGAAGTTTCTGAAAAGCAAGATTGTTAATCCTGCAATTAACGGTATCAAAAAACTATGCAGAAAAGTGGGGAAATTGTTATCTAATAAAGAAGAAAATAATTATAAAGAAGACACAATTAAATCACAATTTGGAAATATTTCTAGTGCTTATGGTGCAATTGTTCCTGTGGATATACCGACAACAATCAACGCCATTGAAGTATTGAAAAAGATTACCGAAAGTATTCTGACAACATTTATTTTAAAGGGAGTGCAATTACCGGGAGTTTTCGTTGAAGCGTTAAAAAATACTACGATTTCTATAATCTTAAAACGATTGGATATTCCCGGAGGTGAAGCAATTCGTTATATTACTGGGGGATTACTAAGAACAGTAAAAGATTTATTACCAGCAGTTTTCAATAATACTGGAATGTTTGCCGGGGCATGGGGTTTATTAACAGCTTGCGCTCCTTATATTTTAGCAGCAGCAATCCTGGTGATTATTGCTATCAAAATGGCTAAAAGAAATCAACTCGGTGATTTTATCTTGATACTGGGATTATTGGCATCCCAAACAGAACCCGATATCTGTTGTACCAGGGTAATTGGTGACGAGAAAATGGAGGATATACAAACATTGAAAGAGGGATTTATTACCGAAACCAATAAGAATTATGACTTTATTTATGCCTTGACATTCAAAAATGAAGAACTTGCCAGAAGTTTGGATATATCACAGGAAACTCCGGTGATTATCCCCGAAGCAGCGGCTATCACAATTAAAGAAGGATTATCAAGTTTAGAATACATGGATTTTTAACAAAGCAGGATTATCAAGTTTAGAGTACATGGATTTTTAATATGACTACATTATTCACAAATACCCGCTATATCGAAGATGGTTCAGTCGGCACAATCGCCACCGTTACTGAATGGTCAGTGTGGAATTGCACTGAAAATAAATGGTCAAATGCACCTAAAGTAGTCTTACGAAATATATTATTAGCAGGGTTACATCCAAAATTAGATTTTTGTATTGGGGAAATAGAAACAACAGAAACCAAAGCATCAGCATTAAACGCATTTAAACCCAAAGGTTATCAAGCAGCATTCTTTCTGGATTTAGCCAGTGGTTCTAGAAATCATGGGAGATTCACATTCACTAATGAAAAAACCATCGGTAAAAAGTATTTTGGGGAAACAGCTAAAGACCAATGGAAACGTATAATTTACGGTAGCATTTTGCATACTGGTTGTAAGAAACTGGTATACAAACAAATGAAATATGTAGTAGTAGATGATGAAAATAAAGATGCAGATGGTAACGACTTAGATGATGCAGTCAATAATATTCATTGGGAAACCGGGGATAGTCACGCCAAAGCTAGTAAAGCACTGATGCAATTATTGGGACTGCCATTACAACAATTTAATCCAGATACTGGAGAAGATGAAGAACTTGAACCTGATGAAAATAAACCCTTACAATTCAGAGCAGCATTCAGAAACAACGATAATTTAGTAGAATGGATTGGTAAAGGAACTATTGGTTATAACCCCAAACTCGATGACTCTGAATTTGATTTAGTGATTCCCTTATCTTCACTCAAAGGTAATAAACCAGCGTTAGGTAATCATCAAGGTAAACTATTATTTGGTTTGGTGTTTGAGGGGGAATTACGCCGGGCTAAACCAGGATGGATGTTACTCCAGTGGTTCTCATTTGAAGTGCTACAAAAAGATAATATCATCAGTAAATTAGAAGCTAAATGCGAACTGCTTGCAGCAGCGCTTCGCTATCGCCTATCCCAAGCCTATAATTCCATCACTGACCTAGCGGAAATCCTGAGAATAGACCAAACCGAAGCCGAGGCAGAAGTCGAAGAAGGTAGCGACAAACTCCAGTCTGAAGCTGAATATGAAAACACGATGATTCGGATTATTAAAGCCGATAAAGCGGGTCTTTTACTGTTACATCCCTATGTGGTAACTCGTATCAAAGAACGCATGAGGGCTGTATGGTTAAACTTAGCTAAAGCTGCTGGTATCCGATTCTATTCAACAATGGCACAACTAGATGAATCCCTGGCACATTATCATGTGGTATTACCTGATGGACGAATCAAAGGCAGAAAAGTATTTTGCGCCCCGGACTTTGAAGAGGGTGAAATATGTGTACCAAGTTTTGTAAGGGTAAAGCACAGTCCACTTTTCAAAAAATCAAATTTTAGATAAAAAATAATTTTGCAATTAGTTTATTTTAATATTAAAATTCTGTAATTTTAATAAAATAGTGTATACTAAGAATAGTAAATGCGCCTTGAAAGAGTGAGCCAACACTCAGTCAAGACGACTACTCCATTAGTTGTTTGTCCAACATAGGAGCAAAATTATTATGCCACAAAAAACGCAATATGAGCAAGAGAGTCTATTTTCTTACAAGAATGAAAGCTACCGCGAATTTGTAAAAAAGTTTGGTCATCATCGCCAAAGATATCCCCACAGTGATGTGCTTTTGACAAATTGCATTAAACAGGAAATGGATTTAATTCAAGGTCACTTGCTAGGTGATGGAAGTATTTTTGTAACAGGAAAAGACTGTAATCGAGATGCTACTTTCAACTTTGTTACGAAACATGAAGACTACGCTCAATGGATTATAAATAACACAGAGTCATTTGCTGCTTGTAAGCTACAAGTAGGTGATAATTATGACAAAAGAACAGATAAATCATACCATCGTGTTTCTTTTAGAAGTCCATCTAATAATCTATTTACAGAGTTAAGAAATAAATGGTATCCAGACGGTAAAAAGATTGTTCCACAAGATTTAGTTTTGACAAAAGATTTAATTTTGAGATGGTATGTAGACGATGGAAATTGGCATGATAAAGGAATTTACTTTAACACTCAAGGTTTTGATCCAGAAAGTACAGATTTTTTGCGATCTGAATTATCAAAATTTTTAGTAATGAAAGTAACAATTCAAAAACACAGTGGCGATCTTTACAGACTTTTTATTCCCTTACGAGGAACTGGATCTGGAGTTAGTAGCACTAATAACAACACAGAGAAATTTTTTGAAGTAATCGGAAAATGTCCTGTTAGTTGCTTTAGTCACAAATGGGGAAAGATTTAGTAGATTAACAAAGTCATAAAGGAAGGGATTTATTCTCTTTCTTTATGATTTCCAGTGATTTCACACAACTAATAAAGTCTTCTTCGTTTATATCTGGCTAGACTGTGCCAAAACTGGAAAATATACGCTAAGGAATCAAAATAAGTGCTGAAAGCATTGTGATACTTAGCTTTCAGCCATTACTTAAATGTATTTCCTATTTAGCTGCTGTTTCAGGGGAATTGCTACAAGGCTCTTTTCTAATTTGAAATTCCAAAAAGGATGATGGAGAAGATTTGAAGTTTACCGATGCTCCGCAGTTAGATGATTCAACTACAGAAAGAATATGCTTTGCTACTACTACACCAACAGATCCGCTGACAAAAATACCAGCTATACCAACAACAAGAGTAATGTTTGTTTTTTTGTATCTTTTCATATTTTTCTTCGATAAAAAAAACGCTAATTCGAGAATTAGCGTTGTTCGTGTGTATTCTGTGTTTTCTTTTGCCTCATATCTCAAGCGGCAATTGCCGCTGCATTTAGAAATCCGTCTCCTTGGTGATTAGAGTTTTTACAGATATTCTCGGACTTCTGAATCAAATGCAAATACTCTCACAAAAGAAGGAGGGAGTTAAAGGATACAAGATAATACTTAACTAAAGGGTTGTTTTGATGATTAATAAGCTACCTCTTAAACAGTTAAGGTACTGTTGACTTTTGAATTTTTTCATGGTACAATCAAAGGACTAACGCCCTAGTATATGTGATAAGTAAGTATGAAAGTCAGGAATTAGTTAACTAGGATTCACAAATCATCATTGCTCCAATCACTTTAGTTTTATAAAATTCCATCTTGCCGGAATTATATGTATCTTGGCTCTATTTTTAAGATTACTCCTAATTACCTCTCACCATAACCGGGGCGTTAGCCCCTGTTAATTACCAGGTGTAGAACAGACAAACTCTTGAATCATTGCCCCAGCACTTCTTTTTGGAATAGGAAGTCTTATAGAATTCCATCTTGCCGGAATTATATGTATCTTGGCTCTACATTTTTAAGATTACTCCTAAATTAACATCACAATCACTGAGGCGTTAGCCGTTCTTATCTCCCAGGTGTTGAACAAACAAATGCTTGAATTCCTTCTCCATGACCATTCTTTTTAATAGGATACCATTTTAGGTCAGGGTTGTCTCTCCACATTTGAGCATCAATATTATAAAAAGCAAGATACATTACTCTTGGATTCCAGCAATCTATTAAATTGGCAGTAACATTTCCTATTTGAGAGTTTTTAATCTGTCTACTAATAAATCTTGCGGTCCCATTGTCAAGATGCTCAATAGAGTCTGTATCAACTTCCCACCAACCTTTGTTTGTAACTACTGCTGTAAAGAAATCTGCTTTTGCAGGAAGACAAGGTAATAATGCTAATGCAATGGCAGACAAGGTTAATTTAAATTTCATAAGGAATCCTATTTGTAATTGATTTAATAACTAATACATTATTATTTAAGTAGCCATCATGAACTGCGTACAGCAGGACACATGAAAAACTTCTTATTCCCTTCCGCACTCTTCAATGGCGATCGCACTGGTGAAAGATCGAGGTTTACGCGACTAAAATCTGTTCATGAAGTCAACATAACAGGCGCGTGAATCCATAGACCTACATTGTTCTTCAATTTGTCTCGCTTTTTCATGAGCGTATCTAATTCTATCCCCTACATAGCAAGCCGGATTACGCCCATCAGGTCTAATATACGCGGAAGTCTGTCCACAGGTATATATTTTGTCTTCATCAGCAAATGCCAATGAACAGGTATATCTTTCAACAATCCTTCTTCCAAAGTTACATCTAAAGCAACTTCACCGAAATCAGCTAAAAGCTCTAATAATTTTGACATAATTTCTGAATCTTTCATTTACTATCACCTGATATATCAGTAAGTGGACAAAAATAAATATGATTTCTTATCTGATGGTTTGAATTACCCTCAGTTTGCTCCGTTAGTTTTTAGCAAGATAGATGTTGGGATGAACTAGAATCTAGTAATAATCCCTTTGCTATCATCACAATAGCACACTTAAAGACTAAAGCCACAACCAGTAATCTTACTGAATGGTAAGCATGGAAATGGAAGTTAATTCGAGAACCTTACGAGCAAGGGTTAACAAAAGAACAAATCGTTAAGCTATTGAAAATCATTGATACAATGATGACTAAGTAGGTCGGCGTTAAAAAATCAATCTATGTAACGAAATATAAATTAACGAATACCTTATAAATAGGGTGTTTCACGGTTTTTACAAAACTAAACATATATCGATTTTATTGGGCCGACTTACTTAATCATTACAATTAACTACCAGTTTTTAAAACTCTATTTCATTAACAAATTCAAAGTCTATCTGGCATTTCCAAAAAGCCCTTTGGCTTTGGTGAAGACAGGTTTACAACCTTACTCCCGGAAACAGTTGTTGTTTTAACAATTCATTCTCAGTAGTCAAATATTTAACCTTATCACCAGAAATAGAGGAATCGGCGTTTTGGTAAGCGAGTTTATAAACAGCGATAGCGAAGCGCTGCTGCAAGCAGTTCGCCCATTGATTCATAGCAGTCAAATAATCACCTGGAATATCGGACACATCGAGTACACCGTCATCAACAGATTCCAGAATTGCCGAAATCAGTCCTTTTTCATTTCTTTTAAGTGCCATGTTCTCAGTCCGCCATTGACGTAATAAATCGCAAACCGTGTCAGAACTACCACCAATACCGTAAATATATTTTAAAGCTGATTGTACGCTACGGATAACAATACCGACCTGATTCTTTTTCAACACGGCACAAGCAATATCAACCATTGATTTAGTAATACTATTGTACTGTTTGGTTTCGATATCAAATCCGGTGAGGTCGAGTTCCTGAAATGTTGTTGGTAGTTTCATAGCGCACCTTAATATCTATATAAAGTATGTAAGGTTAAGTTTACATTGTCAAGATTAAGAATCATAAGACCTCGCGGTAAGTGGGAAACTCAGACACAAAGCGTGCTGAGAGGGAAGCGACACGGGCGGTAATAAAGGCATTGAATCTTTTAATTTGAGTAGCCATAACCATCTTTTTGGTGGATAGTTTTACAGGTTTTATAACTAATTCCTTGGACTAATCCATTTCTAGTTGAGATATTGAAACTTCCTATCGCGCGAGTAGCAATTCTTCCAATATATTCGCCAATTTTTTTACCAGTTTTGACGACTGATTTAACGATGTCTCCTGTTTGAAACCCAAAATGAAATTTAGTTCTAGAACAGTGACGATTTGGGAATCCATGTTTGTCAGTTCTGCAAGATTGTCTAGTGCCGTGACCATTAGCTGTAATTAGCAATGGTTTAACACCTTTGATATTGAGAATTGGAGTTGATTGACCAACACAAGCCGCGTCAATCCAGTGCGTTTTCTCTACTTTCTGTTGACTACGATTGAATTTAGTTAAACCTCCTGAACCCGTTTCTACAGGTAATCCAGTCGCTTTTAAAACGAATAGTAATGCAAAACGAGTTGTGTTTACTGCGGCTGCATCAGCTAGTGGTCTTTTTGCTTGTTTCAATATTTTTTCCAATTTTGATGGGTCTTTTTTGAGAAAATCTTTAATATCTTTCGTTCCTTTTTTGGTGTTACATTTTTCACAACTTAAAGTGAGATTTGTAATTGAATCACTACCACCCTTGGCTCGTGGATGAATATGCTCTACTTGAAAAGGAACGTCTTTCACTCCACAGTAGGCACATTGTCTATTCCACTTTTCTAGTAAGTATTCTCTGGTTTCGTAACCAGCTAAAGTTCCCTGTTGATATTCCTTACCTTGAATATCAGGATTAGTCATTAACTGCATATCGAACCGTACCAACTCCTGACTAATCGCCCCAATTGGTGCAAATTGGCGCAACTTTTTCACCCAAGTTTTGATATTCTCAACCCGACTTTGTAAGCTTGGTGCTAACCATCCCTCTGGACGGGTTCTATTCAAGAATCTTGGTTGTCTGTAACGGTTTTTTTTGGCACGTCTAGAACGTCTTAATTGTCGTCTAGAAGTTAAAGCATCTCGAATTGCAAAACCTCTAAGTAAGTCGGCCCAATAAAATCGATATATGTTTAGTTTTGTAAAAACCGTGAAACACCCTATTTATAAGGTATTCGTTAATTTATATTTCGTTACATAGATTGATTTTTTAACGCCGACCTACTTATGTTTTAATTCGGCTGCAAATATAACCTCTCCAGTCGAGTCGTTAACTAATGCCATTCCTGTGAATTTTGCACCAGGGTCAATCTTTAATCTTAGAGGTGATACTGGTGAATCTGGACGTGATTCTTTGAGGATAATCGTGAATGGGAATTGTCTGAATACGGCTGCTTTTTTGTTTCTTAATAGTTGCCTAGCTTGTGCTGAATGGATTGGATCTAATGGTCGTTTGTCAGTGTCAATTACAAATACTTTGGACATAAAGTCCCTCCTTGCGGGTAATGTTAGCCTCGTCAATGTTTTAAGAGCTTTTTAAATTTGCAACACTGTTTCAGTGACTTTAAAACTGTTTAATTGCAAATGACAGAGCAGGGAACTGGCTTCGCATTCCAGGGTGTCGTGACTCAAAAAACGTAGTCAGTTAAGACTTAGACTGGTCAGTACAGCTTGCAATTTATTACAAGCTCAGTCCCTTTAGGGCTGAGTTACTGACCCTCATGAGGAAAAGCAAGTGCAAGTTCAGTCAGGGTACATTCAAGGATTTCGATGATTGCTAGGGTTTCTGTGGGGGATAGTTTGGGAACTGCATGACCATTTACCCAACTGCTGACAGCCTGACGAGATAATGAACGCCCAGAAATGGTACTCCAGGCATCCTGTACAAGTTCCACAAACTTTTCTTGAGTTAAACTTCGTCGCTCTAAAAGTTTTATAAACTTGGTTCTTTTTGCCATGCTATTGCAGTAAAGCCAGCCTTGAAAGTAAAGTTGACTTTACGTAATTATATTCATATACTTACAATATCAAAAAATCTATAGTTTAAATATAAAATATCTATACAGGAAAACTAAGACTCAGTATTTTTACCAAGAAATATAGTCAATAAATTATTGAATGTGGCACAAAGTAGAATGGTAATACCCTGGTATAGGTAAAAACTATAGGTAAAAACTAAGACTTTCTGATGATATCGGCAATGGCTAAGACAATATCTGATAACTGTTCTGTAGAAGCAGACTGAATGTTATAGAAATTGGTAACGTTTACGTGGGATTGTCCAAATGTTACTTGTAATCCACCATCACCCAACAACCGCTTTACCAAAGTTGCTTTGACCTCTGGACTCACATCAGAAGCAAGCTGCTCTAAGAGAGTAGATTTTTCCTGATCTTTTAATTTATGAGTTAAATTTTTAATCACATCGGTAATTATTGCACCGTCAAGTTTATTACATTCATTGAGAATTTGTTTCAAACTATCTTGACTCACCCTACTACTCTCTATTTTTCTTTATTCTTGACTTGTATGAACTTCATGATGTAAGAATATCCTAGCTTTTTCTTGCAAGAATAACCTATCAATATCGCTATTCAGTCAATGTTTACAATCTAAATGTAGCAATAATTGACGGTTTAATACGCTACACTCACCAAGAATCTATCACTAAAACTTATAGTATTTATTCAATGATACCCATACTTAATTTACAACAAGTTTTAGCGGATATTGAAGTTTTATTTGTTACTAATTATATTTAGTGATTTAACTCTGTTTAAACACAAACTTTCTGATCCGAAGAACGTAATGACAATGCCAGTGCTTGCATGATATCTGCCCTATCTTCTCTGTCTAAAAAGGGAATCATTTTCGCTATTTCACGACCTTTGAGGTATTTCACCATTTCCTGGGGGTCAACTTCGCTTTTTATCCCCAGTCTGGTCAGTGCTTCTTTCCGAATATCATCGTCTAAGCAATCTAGGATACTGAAATAAAACTCAGTCATGATGTCTTGCTGTTGTCCAGACATTAACCGTGAAATCACGGCAGGGTTAACACCTGATTTCTGTGCTATGTGTGACGCTCTTGCACCCCGTGCGATCGCTCTCTTTAGGGCAATAACTAAAATTTCTGTACGAGTCATTGATTTATTTAAAAAAAGGTGTAATATTTACTATTATCAATATTGTGAGGCTTTGCCAACAGTACCACAGCAGTATAAGACTCAATTGAATGTCTAACTCAGGGAATTGCTTATAGATATAAATCAATTCTAATCAAATTATTGTCATTTAGCAACAGGGGGAACTCAAATTCTAACAAAACATAAAAAAAAGCCTTAACCATTAACACTGGCTAGGGCAAAAGTTCAAAAAAATAAATTTCTTAACTTAATTATGCACCATAGACAGGGATTTTTCAACTGTCTCCAGTCCGCACTAGGAGATTGTTGGACTTTAGCATCAATAAAACCGGATTTACTGGACTTTATCACCAGTGTTTTTCTACAATCCAATGCCTTGAAAGTATTCTCATCAGGTATTTTCAAGGTTTTAGGGTTTGACTGTGGTGATAGATTGCGTAACGTAGCCATACTCACCAAGATTTTTAAACCAGAAGCAATAACCAGTTATTTACTCTCAATTACTTTGGGGGTGCATTAGCCATGAAAACCAAAACTCGTACTATTCGTTATCCAGAACCTATTGAGGAATCAAGAATGCAAGGTTATTTCATGATTTCTAAGCGCGATGCTGCTGTGGTCATTACCAAAAAGCTAACAGGCAGTCAGTGTCGTCTTTGGCTTTATTTAATGCTTATTGACCCTTTTGCTGATTATACCGCTGATGGTGAGGTCAAATATCACGATTTGCCTTCTATTGCAGAAATAGCAATAGCTGTAGGAGGTTCAGTAGAATCCGTTGAAAAAGATTTAAGAAAACTTCGGAGCTTGGGGCTTTATGAATATCGCACTGTGGTCATTCAGGGTCATAACACTACTGCTGCTAATGCTAAAGCTGAGGCAGATCGGTTAAAATCTCAGTCTAAATCTAAGCCCAAACCCAGTCAGGATAACCGTTCGGCTTATTTAAGCCCCAAAGAAGATTATTTAAGCCCCGAAGAAGATTATTTAAGCCCCGAAGAAGATTATTTAAGCCCCAAAGAAGATTATTTACGCCCTGAAGAAGCTTATTTTAGCCCCGAAGAACAGCTAGAACCTTTACCTATAAAGAATTTTCCTGCTCCTCAGACTAATCAAACTAAACAAACTTACACAAACTTTCTCTCAGACTTATCAGATGGCGAGAGAGAGAAATTTGAAAAATTTGCTTTAGATAAAGTCAACAAATTACCGCACCCTCCGACATTGCCCCAAAAATGGATTGAAGCGCATCTTGAGGAATTGCGATCGCAGTGGGAAAAATCCCAAGGCAAAGTTTCATCCACAGAGGACAGTAAATGGGAGAACCACCCGCAAAAAGAAGAATGGCTAAACTTCATTCGGAATATCGGCTATGTTTCGTTCTTCTATGAAATTAATGACCAAGACGAGATACAACGACGCATAGCTTTTTATGACTGGGCTTATGCCAAGAAGATTATTTGGGACTTGTAATCATGAAGAATGAATTTGAACAGCTTATACCCATCCCAGTCAGACCTGAAGAACAGCTAGAAAACAAAGACATTTTTTATCCCAAATGGCAATGCTTCTGTTGTCAAGATTCAGGCAAGGTCAACGATAATCTAGTGCGCGTAGTTATACCAACTTACAATCCCAGCCGTGATTTGTGGGTGGCCTGTCAAAATCCTGGTTGTCACAGTTTTAGAGAAAAATGGAAAGGAATTGCAGTTGATAATTTTGATACTCGGTTCTCAACAGTAGTTTGTCAGAAGTTGGATTTAAAAAGCCGCGAGAACTGGCATAAGACCGTGCAACGTCTAGTTGATATTCGCACCCTTGCTAAAGCCATGAAAATGCCCGGAAGTGGTGAACGCACAGAAAACAAAAATCGTGAGGTACAGCAGCGCAAACAAGAAGTTGAAAACTACAACTGGGCAGCAGCTTCAAAAGCACATTAAGCAAAAGTATTTAAGTCCAGATTGGTATTTAAAAAAACTTACTGAACACTGGGAACTGATAGGGTTTATAGCTTTGTTTTTGAGTGATGGAACAACAGCTTCCACACAAGAACTCAGTCAAGCCCTGAAGCTGAATTTGTCAGTTGTCAATAATGCAGTGGAATTGGGGTTTTCAATTGGGTGGTTTGAAGTCAACGAAAAAGTCAGTTTGATTTTCTTAGAGGAAAAATGCGACAACTCGATTTATGTTCAGGAGTCGGAGCAGGTTTTGGAATTGCCGGACTCCGCGCAGGTTGGGAACTTGTGGGAATCTGCGAGAACGATAACTACTGTACAGACATCCTCAGTAAACGATTCCCCGGTGTCCACAACTACGGAGACGTGCGAGGGTTATCAGTTAGAAAACCAGGACAAATTGACGTGCTTACAGCTTCACCACCATGTCAACCATTTTCCATCAACGGTAAACGACTCGGAGCAACCGACGAACGAGACTGTTTCCCCGCAGTCCTTGAAAGTATTACCAGAATCCAGCCAAAATTCTTCTGCATCGAGAATGTTACCGGACTCCTTACTTGTCCCGACTACCCAGGACAACCAACAGGGTCATATTTTAGGGGCGCGATCGCAACCATTGACAGCTACGGGTACGATGCGGAATGGATTTGTGTATGTTCAGGACACTTTGCAGCCCCCTTTCTTAGACAACGATTACTTTTGGTTGGAATCTCCCGGTGCATTAAGCTCAACTGGGAACGGACGACCCCCTGGACAAACCAAGCTAGAAACACAATTGAAAAAGCTGGGACTGTTGCACAAAGGCGAAGTGGTGACATACTCCACACACTCCCTTTCAGGTGAGTGTGGGCTTCTCGGCGACTCCTCTATGAGGACATTGACCGAGCTTTAAAGCCCTATGCCCTAGGGACTTGTTGAGATAATTTTTAACTTTTTTGATAGGCTGCTTTTCAGCATTTAATTGAGTTACACCTACTGTTGGAAATTATATCAAATATTTGAAAAAAAAATCAAGAAAGTGTTCATTCCGCACTTCGTGCCGCTTCGCTAACATCGCCCAACAACACTGATTAAACTGCGCTTAATTTTGCTCGTTAGGCAATTCGTCACTCACGCGTATTCATCTCATCACCTCCCTATTGGGTAGGTGAGAGGCTTCTAAGTAGGTAAACAGAAAAAATTAAAGGTATATGACGAAATGTAAATTCAATGAATGCCTTGCAAATAGGTCGTTTCACGGTTTTCACAAAACTAAACACATATCGTTTTTATTATGTTTATCTACTTACTGTTTAAGCTAAACCCGGTTATCCTCAGCGAGTGGTACGATATCCCGCCGAGTTGGCTAGACCCCTCGGAGTCCCGTCCGGCAACGGCACTATTAGAAAACAAAGACAGGCAGCAGGAAATCTTCTTGATCCCAGAGTTGCCGCCATCGGAGTTAATAGAGTTCAATACCTTGCAACTATCGCCGGGGTCAATAACTACTGAGAAATTCTTAGAGAAAAACTTAGATACGGAAGAAGCAGGTAAGGAAACCCTGACTACTGAGAAATTCTTAGAGAAAAACTTAAATACGGAGGAATTAGGTAAGGAAACTCTAACTACTGAGAAATTCTTAGAGAAAAACTTAGATACGGAAATAACCCATGCCTGTGGTTGTTTGTACCAGTATCTTGAAAATAAGAAATTAAAGAATGGTTCAATAGTTAGTTACCCTCGTGTAGAAGGTGAACGCGATAAGCACAATTATCTACATTGGCGTTGGGGATACAATTGGAAGGAGAAAATTGATGGTCAATGGAAAAACCGCTCTTTGGGAGTTGCCACAAAAATAGTTACCGCAGTTGCAAATATGATCCACAACGGTAACAGTGTACAAAATATCAGGGAGTTTATAACACTCAGTAAAAACTCTAAGAAAACTCATAAATAATAAATTTTCTCTAAGAATTTTCTTGAGTAATTCTACAACAAGAACCTAGTAAATTTAGTAACTAAGAGTTCTTAATTTTGTGATGCGTATGATGCGTATTAAATAATATAAAATGATTAAAGCAAATAATTTTTAGATGTGGGATTAATTATCCTCAACTAAACTACTGAGAAATTCTTAGAGAAAAACTTAAATACTGAGAAAATCCCTGTCTATTGTTGTTGCCCATAAAAAAAACTTCCAAGCAAATACCTGGAAGTTCTGAATCTTAAACATTTACTGTTTGCTTTACTGGCATCTGTCGTTCTGGCATTGGTTGAAGTGCTGCATTAATAGGTACATACTTACAATAACAAATCACAATCATATCAAATCCCATACCGGAAATATCAGGAGTATAGGTTTCAACACTGGTTACTTCCCAATCACTTAAACGATGATGGGTTTTGGCTTCTGGGTATTCGGCATCAACAAACTGCTCAACTTTAATAAATTCCGGGGGACGATAACCAACTTCGGGTAGTGGTGTATCTGAACAATCATAGTGTTCACCTAGAGTTTTGGTTAAAGAACCCGTGTGAGCATATTTTCTGTCTTGCCAACCTGGTTGACGTTTATCAGCACGAAACACAATCCATCTACGCATCATCTTTTTCCTCAGTATCGTAATATGATTTGGGAAATTCTGTATCGCCCTCAAATACACAGTCTACTGGCAGTATATCGTTACCAGTTTCTTCTACGTCAACAAGTTTCCAACCGTATTTTTCTGCCATTTCATCGCAGCATTCTTCGTCTGCTGCTGCATGACGTGATTTATTTTGGTTCTGTGGTTCTGGCATATCTACTCAACCTTATTGTCAGGGTTATTTCTGATTTTGTCAGTTATCGCCTCCCATAAATCTGCAATTTCATCTTTACTGTTAAGGTTGAATTGGTAAACAGTATTAGCATGAACTTGGGAATTTCCCATTGTTACCGTAAAACTATTATCATCTTTGACAGGTAACAATTTCTTGACTAACTTAGCTTTTTCATCTATGGTTAAATGTTCCATAGCACTTTCTAAAAATGTTAACTTCTGTTCACCGCTTAACTTATCGTAATGACTTCTATCCATAAACCCTGACCTAACTTGTATTTGATATTTTGTGTAAATTCTATAAACCACACAAATTAACGATTATTATAACATAATTATAGCAACTAGATAAATGCTGTTATAATGTAGTAATAGAACTGGAATAATTAATATTTGAGAAGGAATGATTTAGTTGATATAAATTATCAGAGTTCGTGCTACTGCAAAACAAGTTGTAGAGATGTTATACTATTTCTGTATGAAGATGTGCCAAAATTAAATTATCCCATACCTAAATAAAATATGGTTATTTCAGAACTTGAACAACAACTTCTTCAACTTTCGCCCAACGATAAACTTTACATTATCCAACTACTTGCACAAAGCCTAACTATGGAGAATGAAAATAACAAAATCCTTCCAAAACAACCAAGTAAACTATCCGAATTTTTCCGTCAATCTCCTTTAACTGAAGTAGCTGAAGAATTAGACCTGAGTAGAGATACCAGTTTACCGCGTGATATTTTTATCCCATAACTTATTCCTATGACTTATCTTCTTGATACTTGCTTGATATCCGAAACTATTACTAAACAACCAAATCAGCAAGTTTTAGACTGGCTAGATGCCCAACTTCCAGAAACACTTTACCTGAGCGTAATTACAATTGGTGAAATTGCTAAAGGTATCAGTAAATTTCCTGTATCTAAACGGAAAGAATCTCTAACAAAATGGTTAAATGAAACCCTACCCCATCGCTTTGAAAATAGAATTTTAGGTCTGGATATTGCCACAATGATTTTATGGGGAAACCTAGTTGCAGAATTAGAACAAAATGGACGACCTTTACCTGCTATGGATTCTCTCATTGCAGCCACCGCAGTACAAAATTCTCTTACACTTGTTACCCGTAACGAAAAAGATTTTGCTGGCACTAAAGTTTTAATTATTAATCCTTGGAATTTTTAAACAACTACTTAAAACAAATTCAGGGTTTATTACAAGACAGTAATAATAATGATGTCGTAAAAAATTTGATTAGAGAGACAATGTATTTGATTGAATGGATAGCCCCAGATATAGAATTTGATTATGCCTTTGAATTAGCAAACTTAGGACGGTTTTTGACCCGTTGGTTGTTTAAATGGGAGCCAATCTGGAACGATACAGAAGCCAGAAATCAGGTTAATAAAGAACTTGGTAATTGGAATGACCGTGTTTTGCAAATATCACAATTAACTATACAAAAACTATGAGTGAACCATCTTTACCACAACCACAATTAGAACCCAGCGGAATTACCTTTGACCAGTATGCAGAGTTTACCCCACAAAAACTAGAACTTAGTAATGGGTATATGGGGTATGGTGGACAAGATAATTTAGGATTTCACTTATCTGTGCTTACCAATATGGGGTTATTAAAAGCAGCCCAACATACGAATTTAGCATTGTGGATAGAAGCCCTAGACTGTGTAGTAAAAGAAAAACTGCAAAATATTAATGGTGAACCAGAAGTAGTAGAAGCCATGTTGAATAGATTTAACCAAGCAATGTTAGATTTGGAGGCAGTGATAGATTATTTGGCGGAATGACGTACCTTTGGGATTTTCCTCTAAGAAAATTTTGGTATTGAGCCGAGATACGTGTAAAAACCTGCAAGATGGTCTGGAAACGCTTGCTGTGTCTAGGTATTGAGCCGAGATACGTGTAAAAACCTGCAAGATGGTCTGGAAATGCCTACTGTGTCTAGCTTTCAACAATTTTTCCCCCCATCCTTATAAGGTTTTCCACACAGAGGACAAAACTTATACCTCAACGACACCACCAACTCACCACAATTAGCACAACTAGACCGTAATTGCGTACCGCATAGATAACAAAACCTAGCCCGAACATTTCCCCACATTGAATCCACAACGCCACCAGGATTCCAACATTGGGGGCAAAACTTAATCGCTGCCATTACCAGAACCTCTTCTCCCCTGACAACAGCCTGCAAATACTCAACAGGCACAGACAAAGCCAAAGCAAGACCGCCAAGAGTTTTATGGCTAAGTTTCCTTGTCAATCCCCGTTCAATCTTCCCCACAGAGCGAGAATGAACACCAGCCGCATTCGCCACCTCAAACTGAGTTAAATTGAGTTCCTTTCTCATCCGCAAAACATAGTCGGACAGAGATTCTCCAGGTTTTGGAGTTTTAAAAGTATCCATAAAACACTGCCAATATTTCTCCCTAAAAGATATATAATTTAGGAATAAATAACCTTGCTAAAAACACACAAATTTCCGTGAAGCAAGCTGTCACATTAGCCACCGTTGCCGTCAAATTTTTAGAACGGACTGGACTAGCACCCAGTACCATTAAAACCTACGAACTAACCCTCTTAAACTTCCTAGCAGAATATGGAAGTTGGCTAATCGAAATAATCAGTAAGCAAACATTAATAGAGTATCTAGATAGCCTCTCACATTTAAAATACACAACCCACCATAAGCATCAAGCAATACTGCAAAGTCTATTTAACTTCGCCGTCCAACAAGAGTATATAAAAATCAACCCAATTCAGGGATTAAAACAGCGTCCCCCACAACGAGAAAAAGGCGAACATAAAAGCGATACTCTCATAAGATATCTAACACCAGACCAGCTAAATATCCTCTATACAGCAACCAAAGATGACTTGCGACTATCAGCAATAATTCATCTATTGCATCGCACAGGATGTAGAATAGGAGAGCTTTTAGCACTGAATTTATCAGACCTAGATATCAAAAATCAGAAATTTCAGGTATTGGGAAAAGGCAACAAACAAAGGTGGTGCTTTTATAGCAATGATGCCGCCCAATCACTAAATAAATATTTCCAACACACACGACATAAAAATATCAACGCATTGTTTACAGCACAACATCCAGTTACCCTCAAAGTCAGTAGAATTAGCTATCATACATTGCATGATTATTGGCGAGAAATTACCAATACCAATCCCGAATTAACCGGGGTACGCATTCATGATTTACGCCATACTTATGCTACAGAACGAGTAGGATTAATCAGCATAGAAGAATTACGTTCACTCATGGGACATGAAAGCATTCAAACCACATTACGCTACCAGAAAGTTACCTCCCAAAAAGCCGAATCAGCCGCCCGTCACGCCTTAAATATGCTGATTAATCCAGAACTACAAAGCTGAACTGAGTCACCATAACATTCATAATTATTGACAACTTTTTGAGCGAAAAAACAACATTTTTATCGGCATTGTCAATTTCTACCCAAAAGAATATAAAATACTCTTTGGTAGGGGAGTGAGGGATAAAACCATTTTGAGTAATCTTAGTATTATATAAGACTCGTATTTGATTTATAAACGGGTTTTCAGATTAAAGCCTTGTTGAAACAGTATATTTTCAAAATTTCCACTAGATTATTATATGTTTTAAATATTACTTGAATGACATCAATTGACCGTACCGCTTATCCCAAATTTAAACAATTTCCTGACCCCAAAGAACTGGCAGAACTTTACACTCCAACACCTACAGAAATCAAGTTTGTCAAGTCTAAAACCAAGAACCATGAAGGATTGCTACGGTTAATGGTGATGTTGAAATCCTTTCAACGTCTAGGATATTTCCCTCATCCTGAACAGATCCCAATTGCGGTAATTAAACATTTACGGTCGTGTTTAAAGTTACAAGACTCAGTAAAAGCAATACCCTCCGAACGCCAACGTCATACCTATAAAAATATTATTCGGGAGTATTTAGGAGTCAAACAATATGATAAAACAGGTCAAAGATTAATAGCCACATTAGTTGCAGAAGCAGCCCAAATTAAAGACCACCCTGCTGATTTAATCAATGTGGCAATTGAGGAATTAGTGAAAGAACGATACGAATTACCAGCATTTAGCACCCTTGACCGATTAATTCGCCACATTCGGTCAATGGTCAATAATCGGTTATTTACACTTTGTTCTCAAGGACTTTCAACTACCGAACAAATTTATTTAGACCAATTGCTCGTGGTGATAGACAAGGAGGAGGATAATGAAAATGCCACCCTGAATTTATTAAAATCGCCACCTAAAAGTGCCAAACTAAATGGGATGAAACTCCTGCAAAACAAGTTTGATATGCTCATGACTTTTGGAGATGCCAAGCGATTACTACAAAATATTACTCCTACCAAAGTTAGACATTTTGCTGCTTATGCTAGAACTTTAGATATCACAGAATTTCAAGATATTAATTTACCCAAACGGCGGACATTGCTATTATGTCTATTGTACGAAGCACAGGTAAAAACTCGTGATTATCTGGTTGAGATGTTTATTAAACGTATTTTGAAGATTCAAAATAATGCCAAACTGCGATTGCAGGAACTCCGGGATAAACATCTGACAGAAACATCAGAGTTGTTAGCAACATTGGGACAAGTATTACAAGCATCCAAACAAGCCAAGGAAACCAAGGATAATGCTGTATTTGGAGAACAGGTGCAGTCAATTTTGGATGAACATGGTGGGGCAGAATTGCTGATACAAAAATTAGATGAAATTGCGGCGTACAATACCAATAACTATTTACCATTAATGTGGCGGTTTTATGCTGCCAACCGCAAAGCACTGTTTAGTTTAGTGCGTTCTCTAGATATTCTCTCTACTTCTGCGGATGAATCAGTGATTGCAGCTTTGCAATTTGTGTTAGATCATGAACACAAACGTTCTAAATATTTGCCTTTTGATATCAATTTGGATTTTATTAGTAATAACTGGCGGGCGCTAGTCGTCGCCGAAATTGATGACACCGAGGTTTTGGTACGTCAGCAATTAGAAATTTGCATCTTTTACAATTTGGCGACTGAATTTAAAACGGGAGATGCCTGTGTTGTGGGGTCGGAAAGCTACGCGGATTTCCGCGAACAATTATTAAGTCCTGTTGAGTGTGAACCATTAATAAAAGATTACTGTAACTTAATTGGTTTTCCGGCTAATCCAACGGATTTTGTCGAACATTTACGCTTATGTTTAACACAAGTTGCTGAGAAAGTAGATAATATTTGTGCTGTTGATAAACAATTTACAATTAATAAGGAGGGCGACCCTGTATTAAAGAAACCACCATCATTTACTCAACCCCCAGAGGTGGATTTATTGGAGTCGAAAATCCGGGCGCTGATGCCGGAACGGAGTATTTTAGATATATTGTGCAATGTTGAGCATTGGTTAAATTGGACTAGACATTTTGGTTTGATGTCGGGAAGTGAAGCCAAAATATCTGACCCAGGGGAACGTTATATTTTTACTACTTTTGGTTACGGTTGCAATCTTGGACCTAATCAAATGGCTCGTCATTCGGGGGGTATGGTGACTGCCCATGAAATTTCTTATACTAACCGTCGTCATGTTAGTGCTGCCAAGATTGAAGCGGCAATTCGGGATGTTATTAATGCTTATAATCGGTTTACTTTACCTTCTTGTTGGGGGACAGGGAAA
Source organism: Dolichospermum sp. UHCC 0315A (assembly GCF_008121535.1). Taxonomy (GTDB): domain Bacteria; phylum Cyanobacteriota; class Cyanobacteriia; order Cyanobacteriales; family Nostocaceae; genus Dolichospermum; species Dolichospermum lemmermannii. The sequence continues at coordinate 2,129,417 of NZ_CP043056.1, read as the reverse complement.
AAGGTGGCAGCGGATGGCAGTAAGTTTGAGATATACGAGAATAATTTACACAGTGAGTATCATATTCGTTACGGTGGTTATGGTGGTATTGCCTATCATCATGTCTCGGATAAATACATTGCTTTGTTTACTCACTTCATCACTTGTGGGGTTTGGGAAGCGGTTTATATTTTGGATGGGTTGTTGAAAAATCTTTCGGATATTCAGCCGGATACGTTGCACGCAGATACTCAAGGTCAGTCTGGACCTGTGTTTGCTATTTCCTATCTTCTGGGTATTAAGTTGATGCCACGTATCCGTAATTGGCAGGATCTTAGTTTTGTGCGTCCTGGTACGGATGTGAGCTATCAGCATATTGAGCCACTGTTTAAGGGTGTGGTGAATTGGAGTTTAATTCAGACTCATTGGTCTGACATGATGCGGGTGGTGCTGTCAATTAAGGCTGGGAAGGTGATGCCTTCGACGTTGTTACGTAAGTTGGGGAGCTACAGTCGCAAAAATCGTCTTTATCAAGCTTTTCAAGAGTTAGGTAAGGTGGTGCGGACTATGTTTCTGCTGGATTATATTTCTAATGTTACTTTGAGACGGGAAATTACGGCGGTAACAAATGTTGTGGAGATGTATAATGGTTTTCTGGATTGGGTATTTTTTGGTAAGCAAGGGATGATTACTGAGAATGATCCGATTGAGCAGGAAAAGCGGTTAAAGTATTTGGATTTGGTGGCCAGTGCGGTGATTTTGCAAAATACGGTGGATATGTCGTTGGCGATTCAAAAGTTGATGTCACAGGGTGAGGTGATTCCTATGCGATACCTTGCTGCTTTGAGTCCTTATATTACAAGACATATCAAAAGATACGGTGATTATGTGGTGAATTTACATAATATTCCTCAACCTTTGGAGTCGGCGATTAATCTTCCTCCAGAAATCTTTGAAATGTAGACACAGCAAGCGTTTCCAGACCATCTTGCAGGTTTTTACACGTATCTCGGCTCAATACCAAAGTTTCTTTGATAACATTATCCATGAATCTATCCTCAAGCGATTAGGAAACTTCCCTAAAAGAAACCTAATAAAAGGATGGTTAAAAGCTGGATTTATCTTTGAAGGGAAATATCACCCAACAGAGACAGGCACACCACAGGGAGGAGTAATATCACCCCTTCTAGCCAACATCGGTTTGCATGGATTAGAAAACTATATAAAATCCACTAATTCCAAACTTGGCGTGGTTAGATATGCTGATGATTTTATTGTCACAGCTAGAGACAAAGGAAGTCTTGAAAAAGCCCAAATCCAGATTCAGCAATGGTTATCAGAAAGAGGACTGAATCTCAGTGCGGAAAAGACGTTAATCACGTCGATGGAGGATGGTTTTGACTTTCTTGGATTCAACCACCGCCATTACAATGGCAAATTGCTTATCAAGCCCTCGAAGAAGAAAGTCTTGGACTTCTGCAAACGAATTGGGCGAGAAATCAGAGCAATGAATGGGTGCGAACAAGAATCAGTTATAAAAAGACTTAATCCAATTCTTCGTGGATTTTCCAATTATTACAAAGGGGTTGTTAGTAAAAAAACTTTTGAATATATCAAAAGTAGAACATGGCGATACCTTTGGTGTTGGGCTAAACGTAGACATCCCAACAAAAATACAAAATGGATTCGGAAGCGTTACTTCAAGACAATAAATGGTAATAAATGGACATTCGCTACGATAACTAGCGACCGTAGAGGGAAAGAAAAGGATATAATCCTATTTCCGATAGCGTACACGCCCATCGAACGCCATGTAAAGGTCAAGGGGGAAGCGTCGCCAGATGACCCTTCACTCAAAGAATACTGGGAAAAACGCCACCAGAAATATGGAAAGAGCTACTGGGAGAAAAACTCTTGGAAGTATAAAATCGCTCAAAACCAAAATTGGAAATGTCCTATCTGTGGTGAACCTTTATTCAATGGAGAGGAATTAAACACCCATCACATAGTTCCCGTTGCTCAAGGTGGACAAGACGGCATTGAAAACCTACAGCACTTGCATCATGCTTGTCACAAACAGGAACATTCTAAAACCAAGTCAACTCGCTTGAAGTAAGGCTTGAGCCGTGTAAGTGCGAAAGTCTTATGCACGGTTCTTAGGGGAGGGGAGAGCGGTGACGCTTGAACCTTACCCGACTATTCCCCCTCGACTCTACCAATGACTATTAAGCACATTTATGTATCCAATAGCAATGGTGTCTTCTTCAACGAAGATAAAGTTGAAGGAGAGCAAATCGGAGTACAAAATAATTATTTCACCAACCCGGATGTAGTAGAATCTGCCCAGGAAATGAATGCGATAGTTGATGTTGTATCACAAATCTATTCTATCGAAACTGATTCGCAAAAACAGCGATTTGCTGAGGCTTTGAAGCGGGAAATTGAAAAGAGACCAGAACTTAAGGCTAAGATTGTTTCTGCCATTAAATCTGGTGGAACTGAAGCATTTAAGCAATTGTGCAGTCACCCTGCAATTGACATAGTGCTTGCTGCATATGAAGGATGGCAAAATCCTTAATTGCTTAACGTCCGATTCTTGTCCTAGAAGATAATCTAAATTGTGGTAGTGTGTCAAACTGCATCACCTACCACAATAGACAACATCAGCAGTTACAAGTATCGATTCTTGAGGTTAATCGATGAAAATTTTCAGAAAGTTGCTTGTATAGACTCTACAGAGGCAGAATTAGCAAGTCAGTTCTTGTAACCTGGTTACAAGCTTTTATCTGGGGTATCGCTTGCATCCCTAATGGGGTAATAGATAGAGAATTTAATGCTAAGTAGGTCGGCGTTAAAAAATCAATCTATGTAACGAAATATAAATTAACGAATACCTTATAAATAGGGTGTTTCACGGTTTTTACAAAACTAAACATATATCGATTTTATTGGGCCGACTTACTTAAAAATAAGTTTTGTTGTAACTTGGTTAATTGTTACATAATTTTCGTCTCTAAATCGGAGGTTTTATAAGAAGTGGACAAGTATACAATCATCTCGCTAGACAAAGGAGATCACTCTTTACCAATTTTACAAAACTTAAAGAAGAATCTAGCAATTTTCAAAACTAAATTTCTTTTAGAGGATTAACCAAGTTTGAGGAGGTGAATGAGGAGGTTAGTTTTATATGTCTCTAGCAGCTAGTAAAGGAGGAGTATATGCAAAGCACAATGATGCTATTGGTTATGATATCAATATAGTCAGACAATGGTTATCAGTAGGTCAAAAACAAATTACTAGTTATCAACTTTATCAAAATTTAGTTGAAACATCAGGTCTTATACAGTTAGAACTAGGTATAGGCAATACTTGTGGATTAGAATGCCAACATTGCTTTTTGGGTTATGAAAGTGGCACTATGATCAGCCAATTAACACCCATGCCAATCTTACTAAACACAGTCACAAAAATGATCGAGCAAATGGGTACAAGATTAATTGCAGTCACAGATAGAGATGCTCTTACTCCCAACCGTTCAATCCCCTTGTTTGAACATATAGCTAAACTTCGCACAAAATATCCCCAAATCAAGATGGGTGGAGTTACTAATGGTTTAGCTATTGATAAATATGCTGATAATTTAGAGCAAATTCAACTCGATTATTTAGATATTTCATTAGACGGCTTACGTAATGAACATGATGCAATTAGAGGAAAAGGTAAATTTGATTTAGTCTTAAAAAACTTAAGAATTGCTGTAAATCACCAGTTAGCCAAAAGAGTAATTGTAGCTACTACACTCCACCGCTTCAATGATGATTCAGTTATTAAACTAATTCATAAACTTATTATTGAAGAAGAAATACAATGGTTTGATATTGGTCCTTTGATGGCTGTAAAAATGCAAAACTACCAGCTACAATCCAAGGATATAGTAGTCTTTTTAGACAGCTTATCTCAATCTCTTCAGCCAATTAAAATTTCTAAATCAGTCACGATTTTAGTAGAAATTTGTGCTTATTGTGCTGCCTTTATTCCAGCTTTAATAGAAAGTGGTTGGCTAATTCCAGAAAAGATTCGTCAAGATGAATATGGACACTTATATCAAAATATTCACATTAATGACTCTATAACCATCACACTTCGCCCAGAATTAATTCCTGAATACTGGCGACACACTTTGCGGATTTCATCAGATGGTTATGTAGTCGGAGGATGTGAACCTTTAACCCAAAAAGATTATACTCACCTAGCTGTCAGCAATATTCAGATGGAAGATATCCAAAATATTTACCACAAAGCATTAGCAATAAACTCACCTTTTTATCATGCAATTATGAGTTACGACCAGTCAAGTTGCCGTCATAAAGCTTGTTTTTCTCATTGTTTAGGTGGAGATTCTCTTTTAGCTAAGGCGGTATACGATGATTACAACGTGAAAGATCCTAACTGTACTTGGGACGAATATCAATATAAAAATATGCTGAACAACGAAAAATACAGCACTTTGTGTAACGGTTTGGTACAATAATTGAGAAGATAAAAGTAAAAAATAAGACAAAACTCTACTCGGCATATCTGCGTAAGAAAATTATTAGCGTTTACGAAGCGGGAAATACATCTATGCTGTAACTATAATTATATCTCTATCAATACCTTAGCCAAACCCCTGAAACCCTATTGATATCTTCACGATTTTATTGGGTTTCAGACCTATATTTTGAAAATTGGCTAAAGTATTGTCTATATGCAGTAAACCAAAAAGTTTTTTCCTGAAGGGAGATCGCCAAATACTGTGTAGTATAAAATACTTTTTTATTCCCGATACTCTAATCAGCAGACATAGTATAGATAATAATTACTTATGATTAGCTGGTTAATAATTTCTTGACGCTAACCGGATGGAATATAAATGCTTTCAACGACTTGATATTTCCTCTGTATAGCTTGAGATAAAAAGGCTAACATCTGTTTGAGTGTAAAAAGTGTGCGATAAATTAATCTACTACCTTTCCTTTTACGACTGATTTTGAGCCATAGTAGATTCACCCAGATGTTAATTAGAAGAAAGGATATTCCAATGAATAGTAATCTCAAGACTGGATTTTTGTTATTCGTCTTAATTCGACAAATATTTTTCAGACGATAACTAGTTTCAATGCCAAATCTTTTTCGATAATCTTGATAGATGTAATTTAAATTTGTTTTTACCTTATAAGCAACATAAACAAAATATTGAACTCCATGCTTTTTATGCTTTCCCTTTCTATATTTACAGACAACCCATAAATCAAATGTGACGAAATCATCTTTATCTCTTGTAATGGTATAGGTAGTTTTATAACTTTTTTTACCCTTGAGGAATTGTTTGATTCCTCCTTTTTTTCCAGTCTTGATAGCAGGCATAAGAAAGGGAATATCTAATGCCTGTAACCATCTAATTACAGGAGTATTAAAAAATCCCCTATCCAAATAGAGTTTTTTTACATTTATTTTTAGGGATTCAAGTTCTGCTAATAAATAAGTAATTAAAGCCACACTAGTATCTAATTGGCGAACACCTCTTATTGCTAGAGTTACACGCTTATTATTACTAATAACATATAAAATGAATTAGTACCAGATTTAGCTTCACTTCGATATATGTAGGGTAATTCTGACGATGTTGGTTGACCTTCAAAACCATTAATTCACTCTTGTAAGCAGGATTATAAGCAACTACCTGAAGCTTTTTTGTCTTGGTTAGATATTGACGAACATCCTCTATACCGACTATGGCGTTACTCGGATAGATGGTTTTTAAGCGATGATACAACAATCCTAGTGAAGCATAACTTTGGAGAAGTGAGAAAATTCTTATTTGAGTCAAAAGACGATAATGATTTTTTTCACGCTAGTGAATACAAAAGGAAAATCACCGATGCCTTATACATTAATCTACCTAACGCTTGGTGGGAAAATGAGGCATCAGCTAATAATATTCATGAGTCACTAAAATGTCTGGCTGGTGCTTTTTTTTGTGGTCAAACCAACAATAGTGCAAAGCGTAATCTTTGCGTTGGCTCTGCTTATATTATAGCATTAATGGCTCATCAAAAAGTTTACGGAAATGCAGATATTTTCATAAATGACCCTGAAACTTGGATTGCTTGTTCACACGCTAGTAGTCCAATTTTCGCTTTACAGGAGCAAGAAACGGCACGCACTTCAGCTATTGCTCTCTATGACTTATTTATTTGTCTATTTACCCCACGCCATACAAATCAAGAAAGCTCATCCGGAAAATCTTTAGTACGTAGTGTATGCTTTTATGAAGCAGGTAGAGTTTTAAAAATACAACTTAACTGGAATGCTCAAAAACCATCGTTAGATAGTCCAGACAGTCTAGCGAAAATTAATAGTAAAACATTTCAACAACCAACAATAAATATGTCACAAATTGCTAAAAATACTAGGACTACTATTTTGAATTTATGGTGCCAAATGGCAATTAGTGAAAGTGGATTTATGAGTCCGGGAGTTGTATACATGGAAGCAGACACAATAGTAATTGCTTCTACAAAGTAAACTAACACCAACATTACATCAATTATGAATAACATACAATTAATTCAACCTTACCTAACTGCTTGTGTGATTTGCAGAGATAATAGAAATTCTCTTTGGGCAAAAGCTTTATTAAATAATTTTGCTGAAGTATACATCATTGCATCCAACAGTGATTATAGAAAATTTAACCATAGCGATACAGAAGGGGTAATTATTCCCAAAAGCAAATTACCTACATTCATAGATGCTATATTTTTTCATTCTAGTGATGAACAACTTTGGCGTAGTTGTAATTTAAATTCTCAACATATTTTTGAGTTTAATACTCCTGGCAATCCTGAAGTTAAAGAAGGTATTTTGCCAATATTACGTCCAACAGCGCCAAATTTTGCAATTAAACTACAAGATATTGAAGAGATAGCTGACTATGTAACTGGAAAATCCTTAAGTTTGCCTCTTATCTGCCGTAAAACTTTAGAATTACTGCCAGCACTGTCATTGCTTTCTCAAACTTATCTAGCAGTATATTCTCAGCAACAAGAAGTATGGCATCCATCATGGTGGCTTAACGGTTTGGGTATTTCAGAGTATAGCCAAAAACAAGCTGATTACCTGATAAATTTATTAGATAGTGAGTGGCAGATAACCAGGAGAAATAATAGTGATAAACAAGATGTTGCAACTTTAATCCATCATATTGCTTCATCTACACTCTCTGAAAAGCAAATCAATCCAAATATAGTAGTAGCGGCTGATCAAGTCCTTAACACTCAACTGTGTTTACAATCTATTGATTTAGTTGTGAGGAAAATTAAATCTCAATCTAATACAATTTTAGCTTTTAGGGACAGTTTAACAAGTGTTGCTACAGCCGGTGTTATCTCTACATTGAATAATATTCCCACGTTATTTATTGATGAAAATGAACATCTACATAAATCGAAGGCTTTCAAACAATCCGTCATTATCATGGCAGAAAACCAGTTAAAACACCTGCCAATGCTGAGAGTAGAAAACTTCAGTGGTGCTGTTTTAGTGTTGACTGCTACTCCGTTTTCACTCTTAAAACAGCAGTACCGAGTTCTGCTTTTTGGACATGGTTCTCATGATTGTTTCGGCAGTTCTTGGGTACTTCCTGATTTGCTAAATAAGATAGCAGAATTAGTCCCATTAGAGCCAGAAAACCTTAAATTTTTGCAGAAAGAATTACAAGCTATGCAAAAAATAAGGAATAATCAAATAACATCATGCCTGGAAAATATTAAATATCTTAAAAATCTAAGTCATGAAGATGATCAGAGAATAAAAGATATAGAAAACGCTATTGAACAATGGCGAGCAGATGCTCGCGTAGCTTGTCATACAGTCGTGAAAATTGGAAATGAGCGTCAACAATTACAACAGCACTTTCAAACAGCACTAAATAATCTTAGTATTCAGGATAACGAACAAAGATATCAGGCAATATCTAGATTAGAAGAAGCATTTAACCATTTAAAAGACCTGTTACAATCTACTGGTGAAAAATTTATTTCTTCATATTAAAAAGGTGAGAATGTGATTGATTTCAGTATTTTAGTGCTAGATGATGATGAACTTTGGGTAGCGCTACATGAACGGCGATTAGAACAAGCTGGTTTTATCTGTCACTCTACTCAAGATGCCAAAGAAGCTATCAAAATAGCTAAAACAAACCCAACTGTCAAGTTTGCACTAATTGATGAGATTCTCTATGTTACGCCTACTTCTGAAACTGAGGAGCAAAGAGAACTCCAACAATGGCAAGGAACGGGTGTGATACGAGAAATCTGCGCCCAACGCTCTGATATACAAATTATTGTAGTTACAGCAGCCCCTGTTTTTCTGAGTGATGGTGATAATCAACTATTTAGACGGGAAACAGCAAAATTGCGGAGGCAAAAAGGAGTTATTGATGTCATTCACAAATCAGATATAAAGGAAGATCCTGATGGTTCTTACGACTGGCTAATAAACTTACTTAACCAGCCTAATGTATCTGCTAACACTTCTGTAGTCACACCAAAAGTTTTAATTGGTTTAGGGTTCACAAGCGATGAACGTCAGGCTATGGCTGAACAGATGAATATGCCTAAAAAGCAATATTTGTCCATAGCTCCTTTGCTGGAAAAAGGTAAATCAGAGAAAGCTAAACTGAAAATATTAGATAATTTTTGGGAGAGGGCGAAGGAAAAATCTGTGTTATTAGAAATGCCTGGTTCTAAAAAACTTGATCCTTTATCAGGAATAAAAGCCGAATCAAGTGCTTTCCAAATATTAGCTTGTTTGGCAAAAAAAACTGAATTACAAACTCCGGTAATTATTTGTGAGCAAGATTATAAATGTTCACCACGTAAGTCAAAACCGCAAGTAGATGATATTCCTGAGCATGATCCTTCATCTGTTAGGGATTATACTTATGAGAATGGAGTTCAATTTGAGGGAGGAACAAGCAAAAACTCCCCTCTTAAGGTGGCGATACACAGATTAAGTAGGCAATTAAGTAAATTCAATGTTGGTCCTGCTGGTAAGTTATTTATGTATAAACCAGAGGATAAAGGCTACCATCCTTGTTTTGAATTAGGCATTGTTCTCTACACAATAAAGAACAGGTAATTGATGCTTGTGATTAGTGAGTGGCTAATTCCTATTTTGGGAAGGGCTGAAAAGAAGGTGATCGCGTAAGCCCTGCTGCAAGTAGTTCGCTTTACTAATCCTGTTTATCTTCTAACTCGTAAATCCGCATTGATGGATGTTCGTCCATCATCCTCCAGTAACATCCTAAAATCCTAAAACAGATTGAGAAATCCAGTAACAATATTCATAAGACGATGATAACATTCATCAGCATTAAATTTGACAGTACAGATACCATCACGTAATAAAACCTATTAGGTAGCCACCAAGATTAATGATTAAAACGAAGAAATGCTATATCAGTTATATCTTTAACAACTTGTACTGCCTCAACACCATAAGTTAAAGGTGATTGTAGTTTAAGAATCAAACAAAATGGTTTTTTATTACCAAATTTTGACTTTAAATACCTATCATAATTTTCCTTCAAATAGTGAACAGCACCTTGATCAGGGGAAACGCATCTTATCAATAAGGACTATTTAATCTCAATAATGACCCAAAAATTTGCATTAACGTCTACTTATTGACAATAATTTAAACCATCACGATGACTCTGAAAAAATCCATCAAACGATAAATACCGATTCTTTCGTTTATACACAAAAATAGTATTTTGTCAATAAAAACTGTAAAATTCTCAATGACGGATGGAGATATCAATTCTTTCCCAGTCTGGTAAATATCTGCTTTAGCTTGGGTGGCTGTGGTGACAATGCAAGTCGTTATGGCTGCTGCTAATAATAGTTTCAGGTTCATGGTTTCCTCTAAAAATTTAGTAGGGTACGAGTGGCGATCACCTGGGTTTCCCTAAGAATTGGGAGAGCGATCGCTCAATTTCCCCCAAGAATTTAGTAAGAGCGATTCCTACGGAGCGCTTCGCTATCGCTTTCTCACGCCATCCTTGATTAAGTAGGTGAACAGAAAAATTTAAAGGTATATAACGGTATGTAAAGTTGTCTCAATGCGAGATTCTGATTGAGTTTCAGCCATTTCACAAAACGCAATACCCCTCATTTTTATTTTGTTCACCTACTTAGTTCTTGATTATTCATTTTAGAAACGTTTTTGTTTTGGGGTTGTGTATTTGCAGACGAATTTGGTAAACTAGAAGCACAACCAGCAGCTTTAAATTGTTGAGAAATTTGATTTTTTTCTGATGCTTCAGATATATATTCAAGTAATCTATTTAGCGGTTCAATAGGTCTGGGAGAACGTAAAGGAATCTCACTATTATTGCTGACAAATCTGCCATTTTTGAGGAATGCTGATCCTAAATAATAATTTCCTTCTTTGAATAACACTTCTCCACCATTTGTTTTTATTAATCCATTAGATAAAATGCCAGTCTTGAAACTGCCATAATCTTCAGCAGTTGAAACAATGCAAACTTTACCTTTGGTATTTGAAGGGTAGATGTGTTCACTATTTTCATATCCAGACCATATACCCATAAAAGGTGCTAGTCCTGGTTCAGTCTTTGACCAAGCACGTACAAAGGATTCTCTTGTCTTCTTTTCTACTTGAGTACGTCTATCTTGAAGATAACCAGCACCTACATTATTATTTTTGGTTCTCCTAATTTGTTGCTCAAGTTCTTGACGTAATCTTTTAATTTCTGCATTAGTTGGTTGTCGAGTTTGGGCTAATACTGATAATTCGTTAACACCTAAAGTTATTAAACTGAATCCTAAGATAAATAGCGATCGCTTCGCCCACGGTAGGTATCGCTGTACTTGTGGTAATACTAATTTTTGGGTCTTCAAAACAGGTTTCATAGATTTTCCTTGAAAATGTTCAAAATTTAATCAATGGGTTCTTTAGTGGAGCGATCGCCTAATTCCCTAATTCCCCTTCAATAATTGGTTAATTCCGCAATTCATGTACGCGCTGCCATTCTTCCGGTGTAACCTTGTAGTTAGTGCCATTGGGGACACGAATAACCATTAAATGCTGTAGCATAGGGTCTTGTTTTAAGTTTTCCCGTAGTAGTGGTTTATCTAACAATTTGCTGGTAAAACGAATTTTGACACAGGTTCTATTACTGGCACGACTGGTATCAATCCAATAACCAATATCAGCAGGGGTGGCGACGTTTTTGGGGGATTCAAGAATTTCAGCGATCGCATAGATTCCGGCTTGTTCTCCAGATACCCAAATCAGCACCCCATCACCAGAAACCATGTCTTTGGCATAGCGCGTAACTGACCACAGCATCTGCTCAAAGTCTCTAATGGGGGTAAAGACAAGATACCCGCAAAATTTAGCACGACGTAAAGTTTTGTAAAGTAGTCATGTATTTTATGTCTTTCCAACATTCAAACATTGCCTAGTTTGGCTCATTTTAGGTAATGTTATGAGATCAATTGAGCGGAATAACAAAGGTTTTGTCCTTTCTTGATAAAAGTCTTCAACTTCCGTTTTCGGCAATGTTTTACAAGATGGGATAAATAAGCGGGAAGCTTTTATAAGACTGAAAGCCTTACTCAGTGTGCTTTTTTAGCATATAGACACAGGCGATAACGTTGAATTTGTTACAAAACTTTACGTCGTGCTAAATTTTGCGCGAATCTTGTCTTTACCCCTACTGCTGCGTTAACCTCAACTGAAATTGATATGATTGCGGCTTTCGGAACAGAGAAGTCACTTTTGGCAGTGAATAGCAATCGAGTTGCTATTGAAGCTTCTATAAAAATACAAGGAGCTATGGGATTAACACTAGCAGATCCAGTAGCAATGGCAGTTGCTCTTGATCCAGCCATTGTTACCCGTCAAGGAAAATATTTTGTGGATGTAGAAACAACAAGTGATTTAACTCGTGGGATGACAGTGGTTGATCAATTAGGTGTTCTTGACAAACAACCGAATATAACTGTGGTTTGGGAAATTGATATACCAAGATGGAAAGAGATTTTATATAGTTGTTTAAAAGCATAAAATCCTGGCGATTAAAACAAATTTAAAAACTCTGTAACAACATCCATAGGACGATTGAAACATTCACCAGCATCAAATCTAACGGTACGAATACCATCACGTAATAAAACCCTATCTCTTCTATAGTCTCTAGTTTTTTGTGATGCTTCTTGGTGGTGAACTCCATCAAGTTCTAGAATCATACATTTTTGTTTATAGAATACCAAAAAATCTATTTCTACTCTTTCCTTTGATTGATTATCACTATTAGAAATAGGTAAATCAGTTAAATCCATATAAGCTGTAATTACTGCTAATGTTGTGGTCTTTAAAATAGTTTTCATGGTTTCCTTTAAGAATTTGGTGGGGTTTTGGAAATAGCGATAGCGAAGCGCTCCGTAGGAATCGCTGATGGTGATTGACCTGATGCTAACTATTTCCAAGAGTAAATACCACCCCGACGTAAAAAAGCATCTATATTCCAACCAACTTGAGTTAGGGGTGAAATGAGTAATCGTACAGAAAGTTACGCTAAGGCTGTAAGCCATACTGGATAAGCATTCTGTCAATCAATATTTTTGGTAATTCTCAACGTACCAATTTACCTAAAGTTTATTTGATACAGCATTTAACAACGTAGCTATAAGGATTTCAGGCTACAAAAACCAGAGACGTTTAGATGGTACAGTTTTATCTATGTCAATCAGGATGTTACCAGCAGGGTTTCAAGTCCTTATCGTAACTTTCTGCATGGCTGCTCATTTACCCCCTATTATTAAATAATAACATTTTTGTTGATAAATGTACCAATAAATTACTATCCTTTCCTATTATTAGGATTTTATTAATGTTTCTGATAAATAGATATATGGGGTATAATTACAATATTGCTTTAATTGACAATTATAATAACTATTTATCAAGGCGAAATCTGACTCCTTCTTCAATTTTCTTCCTATTCCCTGATTCAAAATCCTCAACTCCAGTATATCCCAATGTTAATTAAACCTCAAATTAAAACTCCAGAGAAATTACCGTTTTTAGAAAAATTATGTTGGCAAAGAGAAGATATAGAAAATCTTACTCCTTTAGAAATGCTGAGAATATATGAACGAGGGTGGCATTACCGGGGAGTTTTAGGCAACTTGAGCCATACAGAAGCCTTATTTGTGCAACAGTTAGCTGAATATTATCATTCATGGTTAGGAGCAAAAATGTTTGAGAGGGAATTTCATCAAAAAATTTTAATTGTTCTTAATCAATTAAAGGCTAATTTTTTATTAGAGTGTGGCGCGTATTTTGGCGGTGGGACTCTGGTTAGTTTAAATCATGGGGAATATAGATTAAGCAAGGATATAGATTTTCTCTGTTCCACTGGTACTGGCTACCGATTACTGCGCCAAAAAATAGCTGAAAATCAATATAATGCCCTTTTTAACACTCGAAATAATCTCAACCTACCCGGAGAAATTAAAGCTGACCAGTACGGAGTAAGATTTGCTATTATAGTTGATGAAACTCTGATTAAATTTGAGATAATTATGGAAGGACGGATTGAATTGGGAGCAGCAGATTATCCCAGTTGGTCGCCTGTCCCATGCTTAAATCAAATTGATAGTTTTGCGGAAAAACTTTTAGCTAATTCTGACAGATGGAATGATTCCTCGGTAGAGTCGAGAGATTTAATTGATTTGGCTATGCAAAGGCTCAATTCTCCCATTCCTCAAGCAGCTATTGAGAAGGCAGAATCAGCTTATCCTGTAATTGAACCTTTAAAAAAAGCGATCGCCTTTTTCCAAAATCACCCTAATTATCGAGACAAATGTTTTACGGCTTTGAGAATTGCCGAACCTAGTAAAATTATTGATGGTATTGATTTAATGGCGGCTGATTTTAATTTAAACAAGACAACTAGAAGATTTAGCGAATCTCAACAAGACTGGGAATGACAATTAATCGCTTTTCTTCGCGGCAAACACAAACAAATCTACTCTTTTCTAAGAAAATTATGTGACATAGGTGCTACAGTCATAATTCATTGAGGATTTTCCCACAAAGTTGAAGCCACAGAGATATCATATCTTTGTCCTGTTTCTGTAATTTGAAAGTCCAGAATAAAATATTTATTATCAGAGAAATGCTGATGTTTCCTAGCAATTAGTTCATCAATCATTTGTGTAATCGCCTGTTGAGTTTCTGCATCCTGATTTGATAACTGTTGTTCCAAGAAAGTATCAAGTGTTGTTTTTTGTTGAGATTCAGGCATCACCGCCGCATTCCAGGCTATCACAGCCAAACTAAATAATGATTTACGTCGTTTTGATGTGTGTACATTATCTAAGTACGGAGCAACGAACTGTTGGAGAATTTCTGACATTTTTGGAGCGCCCTTGGGTTCTATCGGTATATTTGCAGCCAATTCCCCAAATACACCCCCTTGCATCTTTTCTCTAAGTGCTTCGAGATTTTTATGTTTCTCTTGGGAACTCTGTTTTTGTTTCATCAACTCATTAAAATCCTTAGACTTTCTCGCCATAATGTATCTCCTGTTTTGATTATTTCTGGGGTTCTATTCTAACAATTGTTCTAAATCACCCAACAATTTCTCTAGCTTCTTGGTTTTCTTCACATCTTCCCACACCTGGGCATTCTTCAACCTTTTACCAAGCTCGGAATATTTAGCATTCAATGTCTCTTTTGGTGTAGTTTTCCCTGGGGTTAATTCCTTTACTAACTGCTTAATCTCACTTAAAGATAGATTTTCATTAAGAACTTTATCCAGTAGTTCCCTACGTTCACCGTCATCTTTGAGTTTAGCGATCACCCTAGCTTTGGTGTATTCTAGTTGACCCTGCCGCAATATTTCCAATACATCATCGGGTAAATTCAATAATGGTAAACGACTGGTACGGAAACTTTCAGCAGTGAATCTCCCCACACCCTGTAACACCAATCCCACAATTTCCAGTTGACGGGAAACGTTTTCCGTCAGGTCTAAACCCCGTTTTTTAGCGTTGGCTGCTTGATTGAGAATTGATATCACCTCACCAGAATTTACATCAAGTTCAATACTTAATAATTCTAGAATCCCCTCGGTTTCTTCAACTGGGTTTAAATCTTCCCGTTGCAGGTTTTCCAATAAAGCAATTTGCAGGGTTTGATGGTCAGATAATTCCTTGGTGATAATTGGTACTTCCGTTAACCCCGCTTCTTTGGCCACCCGGAGTCGGCGTTCACCAGCGACTAACTCAAATTCACCATTAACAGCACGCACCAACAAAGGTTGTAAAATCCCGTGTTCTTTAACTGACTGCACCAGTTGACTGAGTTTCTCAGGGTCAAAATACCGTCGGGGTTGTTGAGCAGGTAAACGAATTTTATCAATATTAACGGTGGCAGTTGGTGATTCCACATCCATACTCAACAAATCTTCCACACCACGCATTTTTGGGAGTTCTAAAGCTTTCTTGACCATTACAGTTTCTCCATCCCCAAGGCGATCTTTTTCAACACTGCGATTCCTACGGAGCGCTTCGCTATCGCTGGATGTTTGGGGTCATACACAGCCAAGGGTTGACTATTCATCACTGCATCCGCAAAGGCTGTGGCACGGGGTATCTTCGGATAAACTTTGGCTGGTGATAACTGCTGTTCCAAAGCCTCCAAAATTACTTTGTCTTGGTTGGCGTTCACATACAAAGTTGGCACAAATCCGGCGATCGCTAATTTTGGATTGATATGTTTCTTCACCTGTTTGATGCTATCCAACAATAACTCCGTTCCCTTGAATGCTTTGTAATGAGTCTGAACTGGCACTAAAACATGAGTAGCAGCACAGAGTCCGAGAATACTGAGGATACCTAAAGAGGGAGGACAATCAATCAAAATGAAATCGTAGTTATTTAAAATGGGTTCTAAAGCTTGTTTGAGTCGTAGTTCCCTGGCCATAACCGCAGAGAGTTGTAATTCTACCGCACTGAGGGTAATATTAGCCGGGGCTAAATCCATACCGTGTAAATTGTGGTGAATTGGTAATTTAGTCTCTGGTGTGAGTAGTGAGTCAGCAACGATTTCTTCAAGTTCATGGGGTTCAAGTCCCATAAAAGTTGTCAGGGATGCCTGGGGGTCAGTATCCACCAATAAAACTTTGTGTTTGCGGGAAAGATGATAACCCAAATTCATAGTCAGACTGGTTTTCATCACCCCACCGGCTTGATTGAAAATAGCAATAATTTTAGTCACAATTTTCTTTAAATTCTTGGTTCTACAGTTTATGGTAATACTTGAGAGTAGCCCTTTCAAGGTGGTGAAATTTTGAAGGAATATTGGTTGTTTCAACCTTCAAAAAAACCAAAATATGAGCGGAAGATTCAAGATGATAGTAATGAAATGACGTATTTCCGTTAGTCACCTTGAAAGGACTATACTTGAGAGTCAGGAAAAATCAGGGGTTATTCATTAACAAAATCCTTACTTTATTATTGCATTTTTTTGTCTTGACACTCCCCGCTCTAAAGACACGGGGATTCTTAAGATTTTACAATCCTAATATCCTGCTCACACCATTGGTGACAAGTTAAGGAAAAGGGAAAATTGTCAAGGGTGGTATTTGGAGTGGTCAAAAACATGGGAAACTCAGTCTAGACAAGTAATTGAGCGATTGAGTCCAACCATGACAACCAGTAAAAAAAACAACAGAGACCACGCAAAAAAGAAACAGCGACCAATGGTGGAAGATGAAGTAATAGCCAAGCAATTGGAAAGATTACTGACACCAGCGATTACAAATCAAGAAAATTACTACCGAAAACTAGGACTTAGAGAAAGGATACTGAATTTACCGTTGATGATGGCTGCGGTGTTAACCTTATTATGGCGAGACGTAGCCGGGGTCAGAGAAATGACAAGAATGTTAGCTAGAGACCATTGGTGACAAGTTAAGGAAAAGGGAAAATTGTCAAGGGTGGTATTTGGAGTGGTCAAAAACAGAGGGTTTTATCACTTTTATTTTTGGTTACAATTAATTGATAAAAAAGTTGACTTTATTATGAGAATAAAAAAAGGAGCAGCAATCAAGGTAGAACAAATATTTACAGATAGTTATGGATTGCGAGACCGAAAGATATGTCTGGCTTGAAGGCACTAAAAAGACTCCATTTATCACTTTACGTTTGATTGAAGTGCGGTCAGGAAAAACATGGCATTCCTATTTAACCAGCGTGTTAGATCCTAATGTTTTACCTCCTTATGTGGTAGCGGATTTATATCGGCAACGTTGGCGGATTGAAGATGCTTTTAATATAGTAAAAAGACTCTTGGGGTTAAGTTATTTATGGACGGGTTCAATTAATGGAATTAAATTGCAGATTTGGGCAACTTGGATATTTTATGCGGTTTTAGTCGATTTAGGTGATGCTGTAGCTGACGAACTTTCTCTCCCCTTTGATGATATTTCATTAGAAATGATTTATCGTGGTCTTTATCATTTTACAATGGCTCATCAAAAAGGTAAGGCAACCGAAGAAAGTTAAGTATTTTGCTGACCCTCAAAATCGAGATTTAGGTATTATTAAACAGAAACGAAAACCAAATGTTAAGTTAATTGTCGCGCCTTTTCCTGATCTCCAGCGGGGGTCTGACGAGTTTTTTTTCAATAATTATCCAAAAACCGCTTGACAAAAGACTTATAGCCTTAACTTGTCACCAATGGTATGGGAATGGATTCTAGAAGGCTCTGCCTTCATTATAGTCGGGGCAGTTCTAGAAGGTTCTGCTCTCAATTATAGTCGAGGCAGAGCCTCTGTGATAGCATTCCCAGTCAGAGACTGGGAACGAGATTTCAAATAGCAAAAATTATTATTTCTTATTTTCAATGACAAAACAAACAGCAACTTTATTAATTTCTTGTCCAGATCAAAAGGGATTGGTAGCCAAATTCGCCAATTTCATCTATGATTATGGTGGCAATATTACTCATGCAGATCAGCATACAGATTTTGAAGCTGGATTATTTTTAACTCGCATAGAATGGCAATTAAAAGGATTTAATTTACCAAAAGATTTAATTGCTCCCGCTTTTAATGCTATTGCTCAATCTTTAAATGCAAAATGGGAATTACACTTTTCTGATACTCTTCCCCGCATTGCTATTTGGGTAAGTCGTCAAGATCATTGTTTATTTGATTTAATTTGGAGATATCACGCTAAAGAATTTCATGGGGAGATTCCTTTGATTATTAGTAATCATCCCCATTTACAACCAGTAGTTGAACAATTTGGCATTGATTATCATTACATACCTATTACTAAAGACAATAAACAAGAACAAGAAGCTAAACAACTAGAATTACTGCATGAATACAAAATTGATTTGGTAGTTTTAGCAAAATATATGCAAATAGTTAGCGCAGATTTCATTGAAAAATTCCCGCAAATTATTAATATTCATCATTCATTTTTACCTGCATTTATTGGTGCTAATCCCTATCATCGCGCCTTTGAAAGAGGAGTAAAAATTATTGGTGCAACAGCCCATTATGCTACCCCTAACTTAGATGCAGGACCAATTATTGAACAAGATGTAGTGCGGGTAAGTCATCGGGATGAGGTAAATGATTTAATTAGAAAAGGGAAAGATTTAGAAAGAATTGTGTTAGCAAGAGCGGTAAGATTGCATTTACAAAATCGCGTTTTAGTTTATGGAAATAGAACGGTAGTTTTTGAGTAAATTTATAATCATAGGTAGGTTGGGTTGACGCAAGGAAACCCAACATCCCAACTCCCAACCCCAACATTATTAATGATTAAGTAGGTCGGCGTTAAAAAATCAATCTATGTAACGAAATATAAATTAACGAATACCTTATAAATAGGGTGTTTCACGGTTTTTACAAAACTAAACATATATCGATTTTATTGGGCCGACTTACTTACGTTGGGTTGCACTGTCGCTTAACCCAACCTACGCCCTATCCCCAATCTCCAGACTTTCCACCTGTCTTACTGACTAAATGAATTCCTTCAATCTGAATTGATTTTTCTAAGGCTTTAGCCATATCATATAAAGTTAAAGCGGCAATAGATACCGCTGTTAAAGCTTCCATTTCCACGCCAGTTTCCGCTTTGGTTTTCACAGTGGCATCAATTTGATAACCAGGTAGTTGAGCATCGGGGATAATCTCCACAGTGATTTTCTGTAAGGGTAAGGGGTGACAAAGGGGAATTAAATTAGCTGTCTGTTTAGCAGCCATGATTCCCGCTAACCTAGCAGTTGCTAAAACGTCCCCCTTGGGGGTGTTACCGGCTTGAATAGCGGCGAACGTCTCAGGTAACATTCGCACCCTACCAGTGGCTACTGCTTGGCGAATGGTGGCGACTTTGCCGGATACATCAACCATTTGGGCTTCTCCTTGGGCATCCAAATGGGTTAGTGGAAAAGAATTTGAAAAATTAGCTTGCGTCATTGGGAAAGTATGTGCTATTATTAAATTCGTGGGTCAAGGGTGTGTAGCTCAGTGGACTAGAGCACGTGGCTACGAACCACGGTGTCGGGGGTTCGAATCCCTCCTCGCCCATTTTATAATTAAAAATGCACAGGTTCCTTTTTTGGAGTTTGTGCATTTTTAATGGGTTGAATAAACGAACCACAGAGGCACAGAGAACACAGAGAAAGAAGAAATAGAGCAGGTTTTTGCGTCAGTTTTGGGATATTTTTTTATTTGGTAGTTTCTAACAGAGATTTGGTGACAAATATCGTAGAGACGTTCCATGAAACGTCTCTACAAGGGTTGTTGATAATCCATATCTAATTTTTGAAGATATTATTTCACAGCATAGATATCTTCTGTGCGACCAAAGGCAAAACGTAGAGATTGAGGGATATTACGACTAGACTGGGTAAGGAAGATGATCATGGCTATCACAGTTAAACCCGTAGTCAAACCAAACATATTCCGATAACCCAGGGTTTCGGCAAATGTACCAAAAATTGGACCAGCTATAGCTAAACCGATATCAAATCCCATTAAGGAAGCACCAAATATTCTCCCGCGTTCATGGGGTAAAGCCCTATCTGTCATTAATACAGAAATCATGGGAATGAGTGTACCAGAAGCAGCACCTTCCATCAATGCTCCTAATAAGAACATGAAAGAGTTATTTGCTTGCCAAACGCAGATGATAGAGAGTGTATAAGCTATTAAACTCATGGTGACAAACAAACCCCGACCATATCTATCAGAAGCTTTACCACTAAATAATCTACAACTAAAACTGGAGACAGCGGCAGCAGAGAAAAAGAAACCTGGATTTAAATCAACGCCGGTTGATTTGATAAATAGGGAGATAAAAGTATGCAAACTACCTAAAGTCAAACCACTCAGCAATAAGACAATGGCCGGAATTCGCACGCGAGGACTAGTTAATATTTGCCAAAAGTTATCATTTTTGCTGTTATGTGGTTTGGTGATAATAGGTGGATTGACAATGGGGATTATACATAATAAACCCATGCTACCTAAAGCCGCAGATGATAAAAATAACGGAGTATAACCAGCGCTTGCTTGCAAAAATCCCCCGATAGCGGGGCCAAGTGCTACTCCCAGGGGATTAACTAAACTCATATAACCGACGACTTCACCGCGACGGTGTTCTGGTGCTAAATCGCTCACTAGGGCAATGTAAGCTGTGGCAAAAGCAGCGATACTAATGCCATGAAAGGAGCGAATTATCATCAGGGGAATAATTGATTTGACAAACAAATATCCCAAAGGAGCGATCGCTGCTACGGACATTCCAATCAATAATACTATTTTACGACCTCGTATATCTGCTAAAGCACCCATTGACGGGCGACATAGCAACATCCCAATGGCAAAGCTACCCATAACAATGCCAATTTCTTGTTTGCTTGCACCAATATGTTCAATATATAAGGGTAAGGTAGGCAATAACGAAGCCAAACCTGACCAGAAAAACAAACCCGCTGCAAATAACATGAGCAGGTTTTTTCGCAGATTAGCGTCAAAAGTATCAAAGGCTTTCACGGCAGATGCAATAATGCAAAAAGTATTATTTCTCTATTGTTACGTTACTTAATATTTTTCGCCACAACTTCCCGCACCCGATAGATTGGTCGTCCTTGAGATTCATGATAGGTCCGCATCAGTAATTCTGCCAAAAGGCCGAAGCAAAATAGCTGTACTCCTGTTACTAAAAGCAACACTGCCAAAATCAATAAAGGACGGCTACCAATATCTACATGAAAAGCCAATTTGATAACAGTCAAATATATACCTATTCCTCCCCCAGAAACCATAGAAATTAAGCCTAATAGCCCAAAAACGTGCATGGGACGGGTGAGAAACTTCTTCATAAACAGAATAGTTAATAAATCCATCAATACCCGGAACGTCCGCGATATGCCATACTTACTTTGTCCAAAACGTCGCGCATGATGACGGACAGGTACTTCTGTAATTCTCGCCCCTTCAATATATGCCAATGCAGGTAAAAAGCGGTGTAGTTCTCCATAAAGATTCATATCTGCAACCAATTCAGATCGATAAGCTTTCAAAGAACAACCATAATCATGAATATAGACGCTTGTAGCCCGACGAATTAACCAATTGGCGATTTTAGAAGGAAGCAACCGATTTAATGCCCCATCTTGACGATTTTGCCGCCAACCACTGACTAAATCATAACCTTCATCCAGCTTTGCTAATAACATGGGAATATCAGCGGGGTCATTTTGCAAATCAGCGTCTAAAGTCACAATTACTTTAGCGGTAGCATAATTAAAACCCGCAGACATAGCCGCAGTTTGTCCATAGTTACGTCGCAAAATGATCGCTTTTAAATCAGTGCGCGTTTGGGCTTGTGCTTTGAGAAATTCTGCTGTACCATCACTAGAACCATCATCTACACAAATAATTTCATAATTTAATTCACTAGCGGTGAGAGTCGTAGAAATGGCTTCTAGTAATAAGGGTAAACTTTCGACCTCATCTTTAATAGGGACAACTACAGATACATCTAAAATTGGTAATTGGTAATTGGTGATTGGTAATTGGTAATTGGTGATTGGTGATTGGTGATTGGTCATTGCTAAATAGTTGATAACTGATGGTTAATTTTACATGGTTGAGGAATTGCAAATAAAAAAATATTCACTTTATAGCGTGTATTAGAAATAATGGTAGTTTCTAGTAAGTATTTATTGCTAATAGCGTCCTATTCTCCTCTAGAAATTGTTTAAAGTAAAGTCAAATTATTTCCAAGGTACGTATTTTAAATCACCAGAATAGCCTACTTTTTGTATACGGTTGAAATAAGACTCGTTATAGTCGCATAGCTTTAAGATTACCATCTCGACATACCATAGCCCAAGTATCCAAGCTTCTTGTATAGCTTCAGCACTAGTATTAGTAAATCTGCTGCGATTGTTAGGCTCTGAATGGGTAATACTGTTTCTTAATTCAACAAAGGCATAAGCTCCATTATTATTACTATGATGAAGCTGGCTTTCAAATTCTGCTAATTCAATAAACTCAGATGGTATATCCTGCGGAATACCACATTCTTTAAGAAGCTGATTTATTTTTCTTGAAGTTGAGTTGAATCGCCCTCCTTTATTAAAATCTTTTTCAGTAATACTGCCCTTTTCCACCAATTCAACCCATGACAAAAGCTCTAAAGCAGCTTGTGCCAAAATAATTGAGCCTTCTGTACCACCTGCATTTCTATTACTGTGCAAATACCAATAAATAGCCAATTTTGCTGATTTACCCCAATCTTGCCACCATTGCCAAAAACCCGGAAAAGCATTTTTAAGGCTTGTCCCAGGCACACTCCAAGCCCAGGAATCTACTGATTTCCAAGAATCTGAATTTGATGAAGTCCACTCTTTCCACACTTCCTCTTCAGTCACATTGTAGCCTACTAGAAGAGTTGGAGAAACTCGAAATCCTCGAACAAATGAAAGAAAATAGGAAAAAGCTTCTAAGAAATCACGCGCTTCATTAGCTGCGAAAACTGTTTGATCATTTTTTTCAAGTTTTCCTACATGGGTAACGGCATAACCTCCTTGAAATTTTAGGGGATTTAATCTTTCACTTACTCTATCAAGCTGGTCTATAGTTACTCTCCAAACCCCAGCCTCAAATACAACTCTTTCAATTACAGTTTTGCTGAAATTTTCTGAAACAAATACTGACTTACCAGAAC
The DNA here is from genome assembly GCF_008121535.1 of Dolichospermum sp. UHCC 0315A. Lineage (GTDB taxonomy): Bacteria > Cyanobacteriota > Cyanobacteriia > Cyanobacteriales > Nostocaceae > Dolichospermum > Dolichospermum lemmermannii. The sequence continues at coordinate 2,106,092 of NZ_CP043056.1, read as the reverse complement.
CAAATAATTGATGAAAGTTGGTTAAGTGAAATTTGATATATGCTAAATAATTTCCTGAACCAATTATAATAGGTTCTGTTGGTCTTCCCCAAACTTCTATTGAATCCTGAGTTTGATTTAATGTTTCGTTAAATCTTGAATTTCTATCAAATCGGGAAATACAAACCTTCACTAATCCTTGAATCTCTGTCAGTTTTAGTTTAGTCTCACCAGTATCATAACCAATTAATGATCTATTACTAGATAACTTAAATTCAATTTGAGGATAGGGAAACCATTTGAGATATACTTCGCCATTTCCTTGGGTGATTCTTTGATTTTTCTCAATTTCTAGTTCGCCTTTGTAGAGTGAAATTGGTTCGTTAACTTCCCCAAAGGCATAGGCTGGTCTCAAAGCAGCAGGAAAATTATCCCACCATTCATCATCTTTCATTTTATCTCACCTGTGGTTCATAACTTTTTACAACTCTACCAGCGCCGCGTAATTCTTTATAATAAGCCTGACTAACTTTGTCTCCCTGTGACGAAAGTTCGTCAATACCAATACCGTTGCGTCCTTGATCTTTTCCTGAACTGTGAATATAGCAATTATTACCCAAATATAAGCCTACGTGGGTGGCTTTTTGAGGAGTGCCAAAAAAGATTAAATCCCCTGGTTGTAATTCTTTAATATCAATTGTTTGGGTAAAAGCTTCTTGCTGATAAGCGTCTCTTGGTAGCCAAACGCCTACGGATTTAAATGCTGCTTGCATTAAACCAGAACAGTCATAATTAGGTGCAACTGTGCCACCCCAAAGATAATAATTGTCTTGTGCTTTTGCTGCTTGGGTAAAAGCGATAACTGTGGGTATGTGTTGTTGAATTTCTGCGGTTGAGATGAATTGGGGTTGATATACTGTTTCTGCGGGTTGGAGAAACTGCAAATCTTCAAGTGATAACCATCCAGGGGAAACGCATCTTATCAATAAGGACTATTTAATCTCAATAATGACCCAAAAATTTGCATTAATGTCTACTTATTGACAATAATTTAAACCATCACGATGACTCTGAAAAAATCCATCAAACGATAAATACCGATTCTTTCGTTTATACACAAAAATGGTATTTTGTCAATAAAATTTAGATGCGTTTCCCCTGGATAACCATCCGGGATAATCATCTTCACATAAACAAACTTCAACTGCTGTATCTTGATGATTTGATGTTATTCGTAAATGTCGTCCTGTTGCGGCTTGGGTGGATAAACTTATACATTCAGGAGAATCATAGAGATTCAAGTTAGTTAAACATTGATATTGTGCTAATTTTAGATTACTCATTTTTTGGGGAAATAATTTAAAAGATGTTTTGAAAGTCTATAAAAGGTGTAATTCGTCATTTTGGTGATCAAGAGTTTTATGAGGATTGCAAGTTTGATTAAGTTTTGTTAAATCAAATATCATATTAAATTACCTAAAATGAGTTTAATTAGATTTCATACCTCAGCAATTATACAGGTAATGATAGAATGAAGCTAGAAACTAGACTCTGAATACCATAAGGACATTATTCACAAATGGTTTTTTTTAATCAAGATCAACAACTAGAAAATATCGGTAATCAAATTGTAGAGGCAACTTGGGCAGAGTTTCCCACTTTAGCAGCAAATCAAATTGCTTTGACTTGGGTTGTCTATGATCCTCCCGCACCAGTGAATACGGGTGGTGCGCTGACTCCTAACGCTTTTTGGGAACATCCGGTGCGGGGTTTTAGCTATCGGGGAGGAGAACGGATTTATCCGGCCAGTGTGGTGAAATTATTTTATTTGGTGGTGGTGCAAGAATGGCTAGAAAAAGGTATGAGTCAGACTTCGGGGGAATTAAACCGGGCTTTGACGGATATGATCGTTGATTCTAGTAATGATGCTACCAGTTTAATTGTGGATATCATCAGTGGGACTACTTCTGGTCCGCTGTTAAGTCCTGGTCCTTTTGAAACTTGGAAATATCAACGCAATATTATTAATCGCTATTACCAGTCCTTGGGGTGGGAGGAAATGCAAGCAATTAATGTCTGTCAAAAAACTTGGGGTGATGGTCCCTATGGCCGGGAAAGGGCTTTTTATGGGGAGATGTTTGAAAATCGGAATATGGTGACGACGGATGCCACTGCGAGATTATTACATAGTATCGTGGGTGGGGTGACGGTTTCTAGTGAGCGATCGCAATCTATGATGAATTTAATCAAACGTAATATTAACCCTGATGACTTACCCCAAGATGTGGAAGAAGACCAGGTTACAGGCTTCTTAGGCGGTGGATTACCTCAAAATAGTCAAATCTGGTCAAAAGCAGGTTGGACAAGCACAGTCCGCCATGATGCGGCTTATATTGAACTACCAGATCAACGTCCTTATCTGTTGGTAGTGTTTACGGAAGGGAAAGCACAAGCTAAGAGTCGAGAAATTTTACCTTTTGTGTCTGGAAGAATTGCAGAAGCGATCGCTAATTTATAAGAGCATCCGGTAAGCGTAAAACGAGCGCGGCTTGGCTCCCTGAGATATAAGCGACACTTCGACAGGCTCAGTGCATCGCACGAGGGATTTTAATCCCTGTGGTATGTTAGAATTAAATTGTGAGTAAGAACAAAAAACATCTATGTGTTGAAGCATCCTAGTACGGAGAAATCCCGGCTTCTATGAAACAACGGTTAGGTTCAAGTCCTAACGGCAGTATGACTTAAAAGAGCGAGTAATGGCAGGGTGTGGAGCGTACCGAGTCTTGGCTTAGTGATGGATTCTGAAAACATTGAAAACAATAAAAGTAAGCGCAATTTCAACACCTTGATTGGCAGTTGTTTTGAGCGTCTAGGCGGCGTTTGGCGGTCGCAGCGAGATTGGATTGGGCTAAACCCTTAATCTAATTCTGTCAGTAGAATCTCAGTGGCTTGGCTCCCTGAGAGTGTCAAAGAATTGCAATTGCCGGGACTTAGCAACGGAAATAGGTAAAAATGGGGCGGATTTTTATTTCTGCGGCACATGGTGGCACAGAAGCGGGTAAAAATGACCCAGGTGCGATCGCTGGTGGCACAACGGAAGCAAAGGAAATGATTCTTTTGCGAGATTTGGTAGTGACAGAACTCCGTACCCGTAACGTAGAAGTTTTAGCTGTTCCTGATGATTTGAGTGCGGCTCAAACCATCGCTTGGATTAATGCTCGTGCTAATACCAAGGATGTAGCGCTAGAAATTCAAGCCAATGCTGCTAATAGTCCATCGGTGCGGGGAGCAAGTGCATTTTATATTGCCAAAAATGACCAACGCAAACAAAATGCCGAAATGGTATTAATGGCACTTTTGCGTCGTGTCCCCCAATTACCAAATCGCGGAGTGAAACCAGATACAGATAGTGGCTTGGGTAATTTACAATTTTGTCGTCAAACTGTGATTGGAGCTTTATTACTACAAGTCGGTTTTTTAAGCAGTCCTGAAGATCGGGCTTTATTACAAAGTCGTCGTCGTGATTTTGCCATCGGAATTGCGGAAGGACTGACTACTTGGAATCAAGCAAATGATCCTCAGCAACCAACGACCGAAAATTATTCTAGCATTAATATCAATATTAATGGACAAAATTACTCTGAACAAGGAGTATTAATTAATGGGAATGCTTACATCCCAATTGATTTAGTAGATCGGTTACGGATTGATATTTCCAAATTAGCTAATTTACGCCGAATTACCTATCGCCAAATAGTGTATATTAAAGCTGTAGAACTTCGAGACTCTCATATTTCTATTGATTGGGATAGTGCCACGCGCACAGTAAAATTACGCTCAATTTCAACAGTTTGTCCTGGACAAATTGAGCAACTTATCTCCAATGGTAATACATCAGAAGTACAGCTACAACTATTTCTAAAAACCAATAATGAAACCGCCATTACCCAGTTTCCTGATCTTCCTAAACTATATCGAGAAGAAGCAACAATTGAAGGCATAAATCATGATATTGCTTTTTGTCAAATGTGTTTAGAAACTGGATTTTTACGGTTTGGTACTGACATTAAATCCCAGCAAAATAACTTTGCCGGTTTGGGTGCAGTTGGTGGTGGTGCGGAAGGAGCATCATTTCCCAGCGCCAGAATTGGTGTCAGAGCGCATATTCAACATTTAAAAGCCTATGCCAGTTTAGAACCTTTAGTCCAACAAGAAGTAGATCCTAGATTTCGCTTTGTGACTAGAGGAGTTGCGTCGTCAGTTCATCAATTGTCAGGGCGCTGGTCTGCGGATTTAGACTACGGAATTAAAATTACAGCTATTCTCAGAAGACTCTATGAATCAGCAAATCTTTTGTAATTAGGGAACGGGGAAACAGGAAACAGGGAATAGGATAAAAATATTCTTTATTCTTCATTTTTCCTTCCTGAGTCCTGACTCCTCAATCCTGTTATAGTGCTATTAATGATGATTTGGAACAATATTTGTGTTTCCCCTCTACGATGACAACCCCACCCGAATTACTCCATATTTTACCTATGGGTTAATTGGCATGAATGTCCTAGTTTTTCTCCATGAAATAAACTTGTCAAATCTACAACTAGAACAGTTTTTTCAATTGTATGCGGTAATACCGCAAGAATTAACCATTAACTGGAGTCGAGAGTGGACAACCTTATTTACATCACAATTTTTGCATGGAGGTTGGTGGCACTTAATATCCAATATGGTCTATTTGTGGGTATTTGGTAACAACATTGAAGACCGCTTAGGGCATTTTAAATATCTATTGTTTTATTTAACCTGTGGTGCTATAGCTGCTTTATGTCAATGGTTTATTGGTATGTACTCTGCTGTTCCTTCCTTGGGAGCAAGTGGGGCAATTTCTGGAGTTTTAGGTGCATATTTAATCTGGTTTCCTCAAGCAAGAATTACCACTTTAATATTTTTAGGTTTTTTCGTTACCACAGTCAATATCCCCGCATTAGTAATTATTGGTATTTTCTTTGTGCAAAATCTCATTTCTGGTTTTGCTAGTCTCCAAGCAGCAGCTAATATGAGTGTAGAAACGGGAGGAGTCGCTTATTGGGCGCATCTTGGAGGTTTTGTCGTCGGGAGTATTTTTGCACTGGTGAATAGGGAATAGGGAATAGGGAATTGGTGATTGGTGATTGGTGATTAAATCCTTATTTTCATCCTGTTAATCCTTAAATCCTGGACATCCTGATAGCGAAGCGTGGCGTTAGCCATTTCTGACAATATTCTGACAATTTTCATATTAAATATTCAAATCTCGTAAAGCTAAACGAATTTGCTCTAAGCGAGTGCGGTTGACACCAAAATCAGAATCTCCCACACGAGAAGAAGAACGAATATGAATAACTGACTCATTGCTAGGAAAATAAAATTCTACATCATCAACGAATTTGAAAATGCGACTTTTAGAAATCGCATGAATATAATTATCTGTTTGTTCTATAACTGTAGTGCGGGGAACAACCGTGAGAACTTTGAGTAAGGTTTCTCTAGCCTTATCTCTTGTTACATCATAAGTGATTGGTGCAATAGCGTGTTTAGCATCAGCATTTTGACTGACAACACAGTTAGGGGAAGTTGGACAAGGACGAAGAGAACCTGATTCAATTCCCAAGTTAGAAGCCGAAGCAGTTGCAGGAACTATGCAACTAATGATCAGAGTTAGGAATATCGAGAAAATAATATTCCGTAGTCGGGCGATTGTTGTTAAATTGGACATAATCAGTTAATTACTATATTCTGTGATTTAAGATATATTATCAGCTTTTGATATATTATTGTCTGAATCGGGCGCATATAGTCGCTGGGTAAAGTACCAATGTACTTATGCTGCATTCGGGTAAATGGGTAGCCTTTCGCTCACCATCATGAAATAATATGCTTGTAGTTCATTTCCAGATTCTATTTATTCTCATCATCAATGCTATTGATGATTTCTTATGGCTGTATGATAAGCTTGAGTTATAGAAAATCAATAATACTTTTAATATTTATAACTTATAGCAATTTGTCTTTAGATTTCCTTAATAATTAATTGAGAATCTTTTCTATTTATCAACGAGGTTGCAATACTTTCC